>DASZJM010000597.1:0-4093 GCA_035948165.1 Candidatus Methylomirabilota bacterium | reverse complement strand
GGCCAGGCGGCCAAGCACGTCTCGAAGGGCGGCCGGATCATCGCGCTCTCGAGCAGCGTCGTCGCCAAGTCGCTGCCCAGCTACGGCGCCTACATCGCCTCGAAGGCGGGCGTGGAAGGCCTGGTGCGGGTGCTCGCCCACGAGCTGCGCGGCCACCAGGTCTCGGTCAACGCGGTGGCGCCGGGCCCGGTGGCCACCGAGCTGTTCCTCAAGGGCAAGAGCGAGGTGGAGATCGAGCGCTTCGGCCAGCTCGCCCCGCTCGAGCGCCTCGGGCGGCCCGAGGACATCGCGGACGTGATCTCGTTCCTGGCCGGCCCGGAGGGCGGCTGGGTGAACGCGCAGGTGCTCCGCGCCAACGGCGGCTTCGCATGAGCCGCCCGCCTCTGCCGCCGTTCACGCGGGAGACCGCGGTCCAGAAGGTGCGACTCGCGGAGGACGCCTGGAACTCGCGCGACCCGGAGCGGGTGTCCCAGGGCTACACCGTCGATTCCCGCTGGCGGAACCGCGCCGAGTTCGTGAACGGCCGCGCGGAGATCGTCGCGTTCCTCACCCGCAAGTGGAGGCGGGAGCTGGACTACCGCCTGATCAAGGAGCTGTGGGCGTTCGCGGGCAATCGCATCGCGGTGCGCTTCGCCTACGAGTGGCACGACGACTCCGGCCACTGGTATCGATCGTTCGGCAACGAGAACTGGGAGTTCGCGGACGACGGCCTGATGCGCGTGCGGCTGGCCAGCATCAACGATCTGCCCATCGCGGAGTCCGACCGCAAGTATCACTGGCCGCTCGGGCGGCGCCCGGACGGCCCTCCCGAATTGAGCGACTTCGGCTTCTAAGTACCTAGGGCTTCTGAGCACCTAGACGGGCGCCGCCTCCCGGTCGGGCCAGAGGTAGACGCTCAATCGTCCGCGCAGGAAGAGGCGGGCCCGGTGCACCCGCGACTTGACGGTGGCCGCCTTGATCCGCAGCGTCTCCGCGATCTCGGGATTCGAGAGCCCCTCCACGTCGTGCAGCAGGAAGGTGGTGCGATGCTCGCCGGGTAGCTCGTCGATGGCCACGCGCAGGACCGACTGCAGCTCGGCCTGCAGAGCGGGGTCGGCGAGCCTCGGCGACCAGTCGACGCTCGGCTGGACGGGCGGGCTCGTCTCGTCGAGCGAGAGGGTGAGGCCGTCCAACGACGTCTCGCTGCGCTCGTGGCGCCGGGTCCGGCGCTTCTGGTAGGCCGCGTTGGCGGTGATCCGGTAGATCCAGGACCCGAACGCGGCGGTCCCGCGGAAGGTGTCGATCTTGCGGGCCGCGGCCCAGAGGGCGTCCTGCACGACCTCCTCCGCGTCCGCCTCGTTGCCGGTGATGCGGATGGCGAGGCGATAGACCCGATTCCCGTACCGGGCGACCAGGGCCTCGGCGCCTCCGTCGTCGTGGTGACGCAGGCGTTCCACCAGCTCCGCGTCCGGATCGGCGGCGCGCGGGCGCGGGAGCACGGGCGCCTCGTCGATCGCACTCGCCTCGTGCCGCGGTGCCATCATCCGGCTAGGCGCCGGCATCGGAGCCTCCCGCCGCGGTCGCCGCTCCGGCCCGGAGACACCGCGCGCGGTACTCGTGCGGGGTGACGCCCATCAGGCGCCGGAACACGGTGGAGAAGTGGCTCGGGGTGCGGAAGCCCACCGCGCGCGAGATCTGGGCGATGGACGGCTCCGGCGCGGCGAGCAGGACGATGGCCTGATCGATCCGCGCGCGCACCACGAAGCGATGGGGCGGCAGCCCGGTGCTGCGATGAAAGAGCCGGGCGAAGTGGTAGGGGCTCATGAAGACCACCGCCCCCAGCTCCGCGAGATTGAGGCTGCCATCGAGGTGCGCGTGGATGTACTCGGTCACGCGCCGGAGCCTCGACAGGGGAAGCGCGCCGATCGAGGCGCGGGTGTCGTCCGGAATGTTCTCTGCGAGCGCCGGTGATCCGTAGCTCGTGAGCGGTGCTGTTGCCATCGCCTTCTCCTCCTTCTTCGGTTCTAGCCGGCCAGGGCCCGTCGGACCGCGCCCAGCAGTGCGTCGCCGTGGAACGGCTTGCCGAGAAATTCGACCGCGCCGGCCTGCGCGGTGCGCCGACGGGCCTCGTCGTCGCTGTGAGCGGTCAGGATGATCACCGGAACCGCGGAGCCGGAAGCGGCCAGGCACGCCAGCAGGTCGAGACCGCTCATTCCGGGCATGCGCAGATCGAGGACCAGGCAGCCGGTGCGCGCCCGCTGCTCGGATCGCAAAAAAGCCTCCGCCGAGTCGAACGTCTCGACGCGGAAGCCGACCGAGGCCAGGAAGTTCCCGACCGATCGCCGCAGCGACTCGTCGTCGTCCACGATGGAGATCACTTGCCCGTCGTCCTGGCTCATTCGTTCTCGATCCAGTCGAAAGGCTACGGCCGCGGATGGGGATCGTCTACCCGACCTTGGTCGGGTCGGGGTCAGCCGGCTGGAGGGGGTAGGACCGTGTCGCGATCTTGCCAAAAGGCCCGGGGCCCGGCGGCGGTGGCGGCACCAGGTCGTCTCAAGGGTGGATGCAGAACGGCCAAACGATCGAGGAGGAGCGACATGAATCGGAAGACTTGGTTGACGGTGGGGTTATCGGTGCTGCTGGGCTCGGGAATCACAAGCGCGGCGCCGGTCGGCGCGGCGCCGGTCACGGAACACGGCGCCCGCGTGCAGATCGTCCGCTGGGGCGATCAGGGCGGCGAGCAGGGTGAGGTGGAGTCGCCGCGCTGGGGTGATCAGAACGGCGAGCAGGGCGAGGTCGAGTCCCCGCGCGCCGGTCACCAGGGCGACCAGACCGACGCGGGCGCTCCGCGCACGTAGTGAGCCAATGAAGGTGTTCTGGTGCGTGATGGCCGGGCTGGTGGTGCTGACGCTGCTGCTGGCCCTGCGGGTGACGGGACGTCCGCGGGCCGCGGCCGACTGCACCAGCAGCGTGGTCATCGTGCACGGGCGGCACGGCGAGGCGGTCGAGTGCGTCTGCGTGAACGGCGCGATCTCCACCTGCTTCGCGCCGGGGCCATGATCCGCCGCGCCGTGGGCTTCGTTCGACGCGCAGCCGGTGTCCCGATGGGGCGCGCGGCGCGGTCCCGGCTCGTCCGTTGGACGCTGGGCATGACGATGGCGGCGGCGCTCGCCGGGTGCGCGTCCCTGGGCCCGGGCGCGGGTGGGGGCGCGGGCGGCGGACCGGGTGACGAGGCCCCCGGCGCGCTCGATCTCGATCTGCACTACGGAGCCGGCCGGTCCCTCGACCTGCCGACCGGGTCGCCCGACCCGGCGGCGGACGCCGCGCGCGCCATCCAGGCCATCGAGTCGCGCCGGGCCGCCCCCGCGGAGCGCGAGAGCCGTCCGGACCCCACCCGGCGGCCCGACCTCGATCCCGACGTCACCCAGGGCATCCAGTCACGCGGCCTGGAGCGATCGATCGGGCGCTGAGCGCGAGACGGGCCCTCGTCTGCTAGTGTGGGGCCCATGTTCGACACGAAGATCGCGATCGTGGTCCGCGACGACCTGGCGGTGTGGCAGAAGCTGAATGTCACCGCGTTCCTCACCAGCGGGATCGTGGGGGCGACCGAAGGCCTTCTCGGAGAGCCCTACGAGGACGCGGCCGGAAACACGTACAACCCCCTCGCCATCCAGCCGATGATCGTGCTCGGCGCGGATGCGGAGACGGTCGCGGCGATCTACCGCCGGGCCATGGAGCGACGCATCCGCCTGTCGCTCTACATCGAGGAGATGTTCGAGACCGGACACGACGCGGCCAACCGGGCGACCGTCAAGCGCTGCCGGCCCGAGGAGATGAAGGTGGTGGGGCTGGCCCTGCGCGATGACAAGAAGGTGGTCGACAAGATCACCAAGGGCGCCCGGATGCATCCCTAGCCTGCCGGGTCGGCGCCGCGGGGGCCTGAATGCCCCATGACACGGGGACGTCTCATGCATGAGAAGGGAAAGTGAGGTGTCACCGTGGACAAGCTCAGATACTCGAGAAAGGCGACGGTTCTGGCATTCGCCGCGATGGCGATCGTGCTTGCGGTTTTCGCCCCCGGCCCGGTGTGGGCGCGGGATGGCGGTCACGGGGG
>DASZJM010000596.1:0-3192 GCA_035948165.1 Candidatus Methylomirabilota bacterium | reverse complement strand
CGCCCTGGGGCCACTCGAAGATCCGGTGGGTGTAGTCCCAGTACTCCTCGAGCGACTCGCCCTTGCGCGCGAACACCGCGGTGCCCGCCGCCGCGATGGCGGCCGCCGCGTGGTCCTGGGTCGAGAAGATGTTGCAGGAGGCCCACCGCACGTCCGCCCCGAGGGCCTGCAGGGTCTCGATCAGCACCGCGGTCTGGATGGTCATGTGGAGCGACCCCGCGATGCGAGCCCCGCGCAGCGGCTGCTGGCTCGCGTACTCCTCGCGGATGGCCATGAGACCGGGCATCTCGGTCTCCGCGATGAGGATCTCCTTGCGGCCCCAGTCGGACAGCTTGAGGTCGGTGACGACGTGGTCGGCGGACTGCGTGGCTCTGGTCGTGGCGCTCATCTCGCGCCCTCCTCTGTGAGCTGGAGTTTGCGAGCGCCGTTGTCTCGAGCCGACCTGGCGGCCGGCCGCTCCGAGCCTGGCGGGCCTAGCGCCCGTCGCAACGCTCCTCGGAGCTGGGTGACGCGGATCAGTATACATGATACAAGGGCAGCCGAGGAGAGACCCCCATGCTCAGCGCGTCGGACTTCATCCGCACCAATCTCAAGCGGCTCCACGACGGCCTCGACAAGGTGATGGCCGACCTCACCCCGGACCAGCTCCACACCGTCCCGGCCGGGCATCCGAAGGCCAACACCATCGCGTGGGGCGTCTGGCACTACACGCGCACCGAGGACAACATCGTGCGCTACGTGATCCAGGGACGGAAGCCGCCGGTCTGGGTGGAGGGCGGGTACGGCGAGCGGCTCGGCCTGCACCCGGCGGCCCAGGGCACCGGCATGTCCACCGAGGAGGCGCAGGCCCTCCGGATCAAGGACGTGCCGCTCTTCCGCGAGTACATGGGGAAGGTCTGGGCCGGCACCGACGAGCTGATCGCGGGCGCGCCGCCGGAGCTGCTCGACAAGGTCATCACCGTGAAGCCGCTCGGCGACATGACGGTGGTGCAGTGCCTGGGGCAGGTGGGCCTCACCCACGGCATGACCCATCTGGGTGAGATGGAGCTGGCCCGCACCCTCATCGGCGCCTGACCGGCCCCCGCGATGCGCTTCGGGTGGCTCACGCTGGCGCACTCCCCGTCGCCCGAGGGCGACCACGCCGCGATCTCGGAGCAGTTCGAGCAGGCCTGCGCCGCGGAGACCCTCGGCTTCGACTCGGTGTGGCTCACCGAGCACAACTTCACCGGCGAGGCGGTCTACTGCGATCCCATCCCGTTCGCGAGCGCGCTCGCCGCGCGCACCTCGCGGGTGCGCATCGGGTTCGCGGTGATCCAGCTCGCCCTGCGGCATCCGATCCGCCTCGCGGTGCAGCTCGCCCTGCTCGACAATCTGAGCCGCGGCCGGCTCGACGTGGGAGTGGGCCGCGGCACGCTCTACAACGAGTACGAGTTCGTGGGCTACGGCCTGCGCAGCGACGACAGCCGGGAGCGGAGCGCGGAGGCGCTCGAGGTGCTGGTGCGCGCCTGGACCGAGGAGCCGTTCGTCCACCAGGGGAAGTTCTTCCAGGCGAGCTTCCCTGCGCTGCGCCCCCGCGTTTATCAGCGCCCGCACCCGCCGACCTGGCGCAGCGTGGTGACCCCCGCCTCGTTCTCGGAGTGCGGCCGCCAGGGCGTGCCCATCCTCACCTCGCGGATCCCGCTCGGCGCGATCCCCGAGCGCCTGCGCCTCTACGAGGAGGGCCTCGCCGCGGGCGGCCATCCGGCGCGCCTGCGCGAGGACGTGGCGGTGTGGCGCCACGTCTACGTGGCCCCGAGCCGGGCCCAGGCGGAGGACGAGCTGGCCGAGACGCTGGCCCACACCCGCCGCCACATGCTGGAGGCCCGCGCCGCCCACAACCCCGACGACTACCGGGTCGACCCCGCGGTGGTGAACCCGTTCAACGACCCGCGGGTGTCGGAGGACGAGGCGGTGCGCTTCTCGCTCGGCACCGGCGCCCTCTACGGCACGCCGGCCGAGGTGACCGAGCAGGTGGCCGCGCTGCGGGAAGCGGGGGTGCACCACGTGCTGGCCCAGATGAGCTTCGGCTATCTCGGGCACGCGCGGATCGTGGAGTCGATGCGCCGCTTCGGCGCCGAGGTGATGCCCGCCTTCCGGGAGCGCTAGCCGTGCCCCGGTCGCGGCGCGGTCCGACCAGTGCCGCGGCCGTTCTCATCTGATCCTCATCGATCTCTCATCTGCCGGTGCTATCCCGGAAGCCATGCGCCTTCGAGCGATGGGACACGGCTGGCGGCTGGGAGTAGTGGTGGCGGGGATCGGGCTGGTGGCGGGAGGCGCGGCGGCGGTCGCTCGGGCCGCCCGGAGCGAGACCTACCACGCCCTCGACGTGTACACCGAAGCGATGACGATCATCCACAACCAGTACGTCGACGAGCTGCCGTGGTCGAAGATCGTGCAGGACGGCATCCGGGGCGCGGTCGAGGGCCTCGACGCCGACAGCACGGTGGTGGAGGCGCGCAAGCCCGCGGGCTCGGGGGACGTCGGCCTGCTGCTCACGCATCGCAGCGGCGCCCTCGACGTGATGGCCACCCAGGACGACAGCCCCGCGCGCGCGGCCGGGCTCGCCCCCGGCGACCGGATCGTCTCGATCGACCGCATCGAGGCGCGCAGCCTGAGCGTCGGCGACGCGGCCGAGCGGCTGCAGGGCGCGCCCGGCAGCCAGGTCGCGCTCAGCGTGTTCCGCGCCGGCTGGGCCGAGCCGCGGGACTTCACGCTCACGCGGGCCAAGCCGGCCACGACCTCGGCGCGCTCCCGGCCCCTGGGCGCGGGCGTGCTGTACGTGCGCCTCCCCGAGATCACCGGCCGCACCCCCGCGGATCTCCAGCGCTCGATCGGCGCCGCCGCCGGGCCGGTCACCGGGCTGGTGCTCGATCTGCGCAACACGGTGGGCGGCGACGTGCGGGCGGTGCCGGCGGTGGCCTCCCTCTTCCTCGATCCGGGCTGTGTGGTGGCCCGGGTGCAGAGCCGCGTCGCCGGGCAGTCGACGGAGCTGACCACCTCCGCCGGCCCGGCGCGCTTCACCCAGCCGGTGACGATCCTGGTGGGCCACGGCACCGCGTCGGCCGCCGAGGTGCTCGCGGCCGCGATGCAGGACGCCAAGCGGGCCGTCATCGTGGGCGCCCCCACGTTCGGCGACGCTTCCACCCAGTCGAC
>DASZJM010000595.1:0-10094 GCA_035948165.1 Candidatus Methylomirabilota bacterium | reverse complement strand
CCTATTGACGCCACGATCACGATGCCCAACCCGGCGGACAGCGCCCGCCGGCCGAGCCGTTGAGCCCGCAAGCCCGCGAACACGACGGGCACCCCCGCCCCGACCAGCAGAGCGAGCCCCAGCCCCGACAGGTAGCTATAGCGGTCGGGCGCCAGGTCAGCCCCCAGGCGGAGCGCGAGGCTGGTCGGCGCGAGCATGATCACCGAGAACGCCCACACCGCCAGTCCAGCCGGCCAGCGGCGGCAAAGGAAGATCAAGATCGCCGACACCAGCAGGAAGCCCAGGACGGCGAGGCCGAAGCGGGGCTCCGACAGGTCGATCCGAGCCGGCATCTCGTAGAGAGGCGAGAGGCCAGCAGGCCAGACGAACCGGAGCGGGTACACGCAGAAGCTGTAGGCCGCGACCGCCACCCGGGCGGCCACGCCGTATTCCTCCGACCGCGTCAGCAATGCCCCGTGCCGGACGGCGTATATCACGACGACCGAGCCCATCAACGACACCAGGAAGAGGGGGATCTTCTCCCGCAGCAGCGCCCAAGCGGCGGACCGGGTCAGTCGACGGAGCGGGTAGACATCGAGGAGCAGAAGGGCCACCGGCAGCGGCAGGGCCGCTCCCTTGGAGAGAATCGCCGCGGCGAGCGCGACCCCGGTCGCCGCGATCCAGCGGGGTCGCGCCGGCTCGACGCCGTCGACCGCGCGGAGGTACGCCCAGGTCGCCGCGAGCACGAAGGTGCCGCAGAGCACGTCGGCGCGGCCCGTGATCCACGCCACCGGCTCCGCCCGCAGCGGATGGAGGCCGAAGACGAGGGCCGCGACGGCCCCCCCGACGGAGAGATCGAGCCGCGTGCGAGTCGTCTGCGCTCCTCGGTCGTCTGCCGCGGCGAGCAACCGGCGGGCCACGAAGTAGAACAGCCCGGCGTTGCCCGCGTGGAGGAGCACGTTCACCAGGTGATAGCCCCACGGGTTCATGCCGCCCAGGGCGTAGTTGAGGATCCAGCTCAGGCGGGTGACGGGAATGTAGTGCCCGAAAAGGGTGCTGGTGAGCGCCTCCCCGATCCGGCCCGGTCCCCGGAAGGTCGGGTTCTCCTGGAAGTTGACGTTGTCGTCCCAGTTGAGGAACGACCCGGACAGCGCGGGAAGGAAGCCGGCGATGGTCAGCAGGACGACGGCGACCGGGATCAGTGCCACTCCTTCAAATCTCCCATGGCGACCCTTCAGGACCAAGCGGAAAGGGCCCGCAGGCTATCGGAATGATTGACTCTGCGGGCCCTGCCGCGTATAACGAGTGATGGATGGCTAACCCGGTCTCTCCGGTCGGCGGGACCCTGACGCCCGATGACCCGGCCACCCTCAGCGCCATTCGCCGCTACGAGGAGCGGCTGGCCCGGGACCCGACGTCGCTGGCGTTCGCGCCCCTGGCCGATGCGTACCGGAAGACGGGTCGGGTCCGGGACGCCATCCGGCTCTGCCGGGAAGGGCTCGAGCGGTTTCCGCACTACGTCACGGCGCGGCTCATCCTGGCGAAGGCGCTGCTCGACGACGACGACCCGGACACGGCCCTGAGCGAGGTGCGGGCCATTCTCGAGGCGAGCCCTCACGAGGCGCAGGCCCATCGGCTGGCGGGTGAGCTCTATCGTCGCTCCGGCGCGCTAGCCGACGCGGTCGGTCATCTCGAGCAGGCGGTCCGGCTCGACCCGGGCGACCGCGAGTCGCGCGCGCTGCTCGACGTGCTCGGGGCGGGCGGCACCGTCTCCGACAACTCGGCGCTCAAGCAGCTGCTGGCCGACGACACGTTCGTGACGATGAGTTTCGGCCGGGTCTGCCTCGAGCAGGGCCTGATCGACGAGGCGGCGCAGATCTTCCTGCGTCTCCTCGGCCGCGATCTGCGACACCCGGGGGCCCGCGGAGGCCTGGAAGAGGCGCTTCGACTGAAGACTCAACGACGGAAGGGGTCATGATCTCATGCAGGTGTCGACGGCCGAATTCAAGAAGGGCCTGAAGATCCGTTTCGACGGTGAGCCGTACAGCATCGTCGATTTCCAGCACGTCAAGCCGGGCAAGGGTGGAGCGTTCGTGCGCACCAAGCTCAAGCACATGCGGCTCGGGCGGGTGATCGACAACACGTTCCGCGCGGGCGAGAAGGTGGAGCTGGTCGACTTCGAGGACAAGCGGATGCAGTACCTCTACCACGACGACCGCTTCCACTTCATGGACCTGGACACCTACGACCAGATCTCCCTGTCGGCCGAGGAGGTCGGCGACGCGCGGGACTTCCTCAAGGAGAACATCGAGGTGGAGATCCTGTTCATCAACGACAGTCCGGTGACCGTCGAGCTGCCGAACTTCATCGAGCTGCAGATCGCCAAGACCGACCCCGGCATTCGCGGCGACACCGCGTCGGGCGGCTCGAAGCCCGCGACGCTCGAGACCGGCGCGGTGGTGCAGGTGCCGCTCTTCCTCAACGAGGGCGACGTGGTGAAGGTGGACACGCGTAGCGGCGAATACCTCGGCCGCGTGGCGACGGCCGGCTAGTGGCCGCGCGACGACCGGCTCGCGCCCCGTCGGGACCGGGACCCGTGACTCTCGACCAGGTCGTCGAGCTCGCGGTGCGCCACAATCTGGCCGAAGTCGAGGTGGAGGTGGCGGGCACCCGCATCCGCGTCGTGCGCGAGCACGCGCCCGCGGCGGGAGCGGCCCGAGGGGAGACGGCCCCCGCGGGCTTGCCCCAGCCGCAGCCCATCGCGGCGGAGCGGGTGGAGTCCACCGCGCACCTGGTCGCGGTGGAGGCGCCGATGGTCGGCACCTTCTACCGCGCGCCGAAGCCCGACGCTCCCCCGTTCGTCGTCGAGGGTGACGTGGTGAAGGAAGGTCAGGTGCTCTGCATCGTCGAGGCGATGAAGCTGATGAACGAGATCGAGGCCAAGGTGTCGGGCCGCATCGTCAAGGTGGTGGTGGAGAACGGCCAGCCGGTCGAGTTCGGGCAGTCGCTCTTCCTGATGGAGCCGCTTCGCTGATCCGGGGCTGATGTTCCACAAGATCCTCATCGCCAACCGGGGCGAGATCGCGCTCCGCATCATCCGGGCCTGCCGCGAGATGGGAATCCGCACCGTGATCGCGCACTCGACGGCCGACGCGTCTTCCCTGCCGGTACGCATGGCCGACGAGTCGGTCTGCATCGGGCCACCCGAGGCGCGCGCGAGTTATCTCAACATCCCGAGCATCATCTCCGCCGCCGCCATCACCGACAGCGAGGCGATCCACCCCGGCTACGGGCTGCTCTCGGAGAACCCGGCCTTCGCCGAGATCTGCCGCGCGTGCGGCATCACCTTCATCGGCCCCTCCCCGGAAGCCATCCGCCTCATGGGCGACAAGGCCCAGGCCCGCGAGATGGCCAAGCAGGCGGGCGCTCCGGTGGTGCCCGGCAGCGAGGGCCCGCTCGACGGGGTCGACGAGGCCCAGGCGCTCGCCGACTCGATGGGCTATCCGGTCATGGTCAAGGCCGCCGCGGGGGGCGGCGGCCGCGGCATGAGGATCGTCCGCGAGCGGGAGGACCTGGCCCGCGCCTACGCCACCTGCCAGGCCGAGGCCGGTGCTGCGTTCGGCTCCTCCGAGCTGTACCTGGAGAAGTTCGTGGAGGAGGCGCGGCACGTCGAGGTCCAGGTGCTCGGCGACAAGAACGGCATGCGCCTGCACCTGGGCGAGCGGGACTGCTCGGTGCAGCGCCGGCACCAGAAGCTCCTCGAGGAGTCGCCCGCGCCGGCCCTCTCGCCCGAGACGAAAGCCGGGCTCTACAAGTCGGCCCTCGCGGTGGCCAACGCGGTCAACTACATGTCGGCCGGCACGGTGGAGTTCCTCGTCGACCGGAGCGAGCAGTTCTACTTCATCGAGATGAACACCCGGGTCCAGGTCGAGCACCCGGTCACCGAGATGATCACCGGGATCGACATCGTGCGAGAGCAGATCCGCCTCGCCACCGGTGAGGCGCTCGGCTACCGGCAGAGCGCGGTGCACTTCACCGGTCACGCGATCGAGTGCCGCATCAACGCGGAGGATCCGGAGCACTTCGTCCCCTCGCCCGGCCGCGTCACCACCTGGATCGCCCCGGGCGGACCGGGGGTCCGGGTGGACAGCCACCTGATGGCGGGCTACGTGGTGCCGCCCTACTACGATTCGCTCATCGCCAAGATCATCGTGCACGCCAACGACCGCGCCGGGGCGATCGCCCGCATGCACCGGGCACTCTCCGAGACCGTGGTCGAGGGGGTGAAGACCACGATCCCCTACCACCTCAAGCTGTTGGCCGACCCGGCGTTCGTGGCGGGCGAGTCCACGCTGGCCCGGCTCGAGCAGAACCTCTAGGGCGCCGCGGTGCGGCTGCCTTCCCCGCTCTACGCGATCCTCGACCGGTCGGTGTCCCGGGATCGCGATCTGCCCGGGCTCCTGGACGCCGTCCTGGCTGGCGGAGGCCGCCTCGTGCAGCTTCGCGAGAAGACCATGTCCATCGCCGACCTGTTGCCGGTGGCTCAGCGCCTCGCGCGGCGCTGCCGCGAGTCGGGCGCGCTGCTCATCGTGAACGATCGCGCCGACCTGGCCCTCGCGGCCGGCGCGGACGGCCTGCACGTCGGCCAGGACGACCTGCCGGCCCGAGAGGCCCGGGCCCTGCTCCGGCCGGGCATGATCCTGGGGGTCTCCACCCACGACCCGGAGCAGGCGCGGCGCGCGGTCGCGGACGGCGCCGACTATGTCGCGGTCGGGAGCATCTTCCCGACCACGACGAAGGCCGGCTTCCAGCTCGTGGGGCCGGAGCTGATCCGGCGTGTTCGCCCGGAGGTTCCGGTCCCGCTCGTGGCCATCGGTGGCATCACCGCGGACAACGCGTCCATCGCCCTCGAGGCCGGCGCCGACGCGGTGGCGGTGATCTCGGCGCTCTGCGCGGCTCCCGACCCGGAACACGCGACCCGCCACTTCCTCGCGCGGATCGGCCCCCGCGCGGCCGGACCCGGCCACTAGGAGCGCCGCGTGCGCCGGCTGCTCCCGATCCTGATCGGGCTCCTGAGCGTCCTCGCGTTCCTGCCCGCACTCGAGGGCCAGTTCCTCGGCTGGGACGACGACGTGAACCTGGTGACCAACGAGTGGTATCGCGGGCTCGGGGCGCCGCAGATCCGGTGGGCGTTCAGCAACGTTCGCATGGGTCACTACATCCCGGTCACCTGGCTCAGCTTCTCGATGAACTATGCGGCCGGGGGAATGAATCCGTGGGGCTATCACCTCCTGAACCTGCTCGTCCACGGAACGAACGCGGCCGTCTTCTACCTCGTGGCGCGGCGCCTCCTCGCGGCGGCCCGTGACGGCGGTCGGCAGGGCGCGTATCGCGAGGCCCTCGTGGAATGGAGCGCGGCGATCGCGGCGCTGGTCTTCGCCGTGCATCCCCTCCGGGTCGAGTCGGTCGCCTGGATCACCGAGCGACGTGACGTCCTCAGCGGCTTCTTCTTCCTGACCGCGGTGCTCACCTACCTGCGCGCGGTGGAAGCCGGCGAGCGCCTCGCGTGGCGCTGGCAGACCGCCTCCCTGCTGCTCTTCGCGACCGGGCTCCTCTCCAAGGCCTCGATCATGGCGCTGCCCGCGGTGCTGGTGCTCCTCGACGTCTATCCGCTGCGGCGGGGCGCGTTCGCCTGGCGCCGGCTCGTCGTGGAGAAAGCGGGCTACTGGGTGGTCGGCGCCGCCGGTGCGATCGGAGCCCTGGTCGCGCTCAAGGTCTCCGGCCTGCGGGTCACGAGCTACGGCCTGTACGGCCCCGCGGCGCGCGTCGCGATGGTGGCCTACAGCACCTGGTTCTATCCCGCCAGCTGGGTATGGCCGGTGCGCCTGTCTCCGATGTACGAGCTCCCGGCCACGGTCGATCCGCTGGCGTGGCGCTTCTTGGGACCCGCGCTCGGCGTGATCGCGATGACGCTCCTCCTGTGGCTTCTCCGCGCCCGATGGCCGGGCGGTCTGGCCGCGTGGGTGTACTCCGCCCTGATGATCCTGCCGATCAGCGGCGTGGTGCATTCCGGATTCCAGCTCGCCCACGACCGCTACAGCTATCTCTCGGGGCTCGGCCTCGCTCTCCTCGTGGGTGGGGCCGTCGGCTGGCTCCTCCGCTCCCCCGGCGGCCGGCCGCTCGGGCGCCCGCTCCGAGCGGCGGCGTGCGGCGTGGCTGCCTTGTTGATCGCCGCGCTCGGCGTCGGGACCTGGCAACAGACCCGCATCTGGAAGGATACCGAGACCCTGTGGCGGTGGGGCCTGGAAGCCGATCCACGCTGCGCGCTCTGCGCCAACAACCTGGCGGTCGTGCTGCTCAACCGCCCGGCACGCACGCCGGCCCAGCTGACGGAGGCGGAGACACTAGCCCGCCGCGCGGTGGCCGCGAACCCGATCTACGACAGCGCGTACACCACGCTCGGTACAATCCTCGCCGCTCGCCAGGACGACCGGGGGGCGGAGACCGCCTTCCTCGAAGCGATGCGGCTCGCTCCCGAGCGCCCCGGCGCCGCCGCCAACCTGGGTGCGGTCTACGCGCGGAACGGCCGCTATGCGGAGGCGCTGCCGTTGCTCCGGACCGCGTGGGCCAAGCAGCCGGATACCGCGTGGGTCCGAACCAACCTGGGCGCGGTCCTGCGGGACGAGGGCATCGTGCTCGCACGAGGCGGTCGGCTCGACGAGGCCGTTTCCCTCTTCGAGGAGGCGGCCCGGGTCACTCCCGACGACGCGACCCTGCATCGCAACATGGGTCTGGCGCTCTGGCAGCAGGGACGCCTGGAGGCCGCGGGCCCGCACCTCGAGCGGGCGGTCGCCCTCCGCCCGGAGGACGAGAACGCTCGCGGCCTCCTCACGCTCTTCCGGGCCCAGGCCCGCCCGCCCGCGTCGCGATGATCCGACGAGCGACCGTCCCGCTCGCGATCGCGGTGCTGACCGCGGTGTGCTTCCTGCCTGCGCTGTCCGCCGCCTTCCTGAACTGGGACGACAACGTGAACTTCCTCGGTAACCCCGCCTACCAGGGCCTGGGGCGCGAGCAGGTTCGCTGGGCCTTCACCAGCGTGCTGTTCGGCCACTACATCCCGCTCACCCGGCTCACGTGGAGCCTGAACTTCGCCCTCGGCGGAATGGATCCGTGGGGCTATCACCTGCTGAACGTGCTCCTCCACGCGGGGAACGCGGCGATCGTCTACGTCGTGGCGCGACGCCTGCTCGCGGCCGCGGTCGGAGATGGGGCGCAGGACGGACGGCACCAGCCCGCCGTCCTCATCGGGGCCGCGGTCGCCGCGCTCGCCTTCGGGATGCATCCGCTCCGCGTCGAGCCGGTGGTCTGGATCACCGGCCGGGCCGACCTGCTCTGCGGGCTGTTCGCGCTCGTGGCGGCCTGGGCCTATCTCCGAAGCGTCGAGCGCGGCGGGACGGCCGACCGCCGGCTCGTGGTCGTCTCGGCGCTCGCGCTGGCCGCCGCCTTGCTCTCCAAGGGCGTCGCGCTCCCGCTGCCGGCGGCCTTCCTCCTTCTCGACGTCTACCCGCTCCGGCGGCTCGACCGCCTCGGGTGGTGGTCGCTGGTGAAGGAGAAGATCCCTCTCCTGGTGGTGGACGTGGCGGGAGCGGGAGTCGTCCTCTACGCGCTCCGGCACGGCGCCGCCCTCACCGAGAGCGCGACGCACGGTCCGCTCGCCCGGCTGACCGCCGCCGGCTACAGCTTCACCGTCTCCCTCGTCCGGTTCGTCTGGCCGGCCGCCCTGTCTCCGCTCTACGAGATGCCGGTGAGAATCGATCCCCTCGAGCCGCGGTTCGCACTCGCGGTCGGGGCCGCGGTGATGATCACCGCGGTGCTGATCGCGTTGCGGCGGCGCTGGCCGGGCGGCCTCGCCGCGTGGACATTCTCGGCCCTGATGCTGGCCCCGACGAGCCTCGCGCTGCGACAGGGCGCCGATCTCGCGCCGGACCGTTACAGCTACCTGGCCGGGCTGGGCTTCGCAATCGTGGTGGGCGGCGCGGCGCTGGCCGCCGCTCGTCTCGTGGAGCGCGGCGCCTTGTCCCGCTCGATCGCCCGGGCCGCGGCGATCACGGGCCTCGTCGCGCTCGCCGGGCTCGGCGTGGCGTCGTGGAGTTTTGCGCAAGTCTGGGCGCAGTCCGAGAGCCTGTGGCGATGGGCGGTCGAGGTGGATCCCTCCTGCAGCGTCTGCCAGGGCAAGCTCGGGGAGAGCCTCATCGGCGGAGCCGCGGGGTTCTCCCGGGTCGCGGAGGCCGAGGGGCTCTTCCGTCGCGCCATCGCCCTCCGTCCGGATCTGCCGGACGCCTACTTCAACCTCGGAACCGCCCTCGCGATCCAGGGGCGCTTCCGGGAAGCGGAGGTCCCGCTGCGGAGCTACATGGAGCGCGTTCCCCATGCTACGGCGGGGCCCGAGCGCCTCGGCCTCACCTACCTGCTCGAGGAGCGGTACGCGGACGCGATCCCGCTACTGCGCAGTGCCTTCATCCAGAAGCCCGACGCTCCGGGCCTACGTGGCTACCTGACCCAGGCGCTGGAGGCACGGGCCCGGCAGCTGCAGGCCGAGGGGCGCGCCGCCGAGGCCGAGCCCCTGCTGGCCGAGTTCCGTGCTCTCGGTGGAGCTCAGGCGGCAACCCAGATCCGACCCGACACGCTGGCGCCCGGGCCGGGACGAGCGGCCCAGCCATGACCCGGTCGCGGCGACTCGGGCTCACGGTCGCGCTCCTGGTCTTCGCGATCACCGTGGCGGTGCTCGTTCCCGCGCTCCAGGGTCAGTTCCTCAACTGGGACGACAGCACGCTCTTCACCAAGAACCAGGACTTCCGTGGGCTCGGCTGGACGCAGCTGCGGTGGATGTTCACCACGACGCTGGCCGGGCACTACATGCCGCTGACCTGGCTCACCCTCGGACTCAACTATTCCCTCGGCGGTATGAACCCGTGGGGCTATCACCTCGTGGCGATCCTGCTTCACGCGACCAACGCCGTCCTGTTCTACCTGGTGGCGCGTCGACTCCTGGCCGCCACCCTCGGGCCGGTCACCACGGGGGCGGGCTCCGCCGGGCCTCCGCCCGAGGTCACCGCCGGCGCCGCGCTGGCGGTGCTGGTCTTCGCCATCCACCCCCAGCGCGTCGAATCGGTCGCGTGGGTGACCGAGCGGGGAACCCTCGTGAGCGGCGCCTTCTATCTCATCGCGGCACTGGGCTACCTCCGCGCGGTGGCGAGCACCGGCGCGCTGCGCTGGCGCTGGTGGGGGATCTGCTCCGTCGCCGCCTTCGCGGCGGCGCTCCTCTCCAAGGGGCTGGCGGTGAGCCTGCCGGTGACCCTCCTGATCCTCGACGTCTACCCGTTGCGCCGAGCGCAGGGTCGCGGGTGGACGGTCCTCCGCGAGAAGGGCCCCTACTTCGTCGTCGCGGGAGTGGGCACCGTGGTGATCCTGTTCGCGCGAAATCAGGGCGCGCAGTGGAGTGCCTTCTCCCAGTTCGGCGTCGACGCCCGGCTCGCCTTCGCCGCCTACAGCTTCTGGTTCTACCCGGCGAGCACGGTGTGGCCGATCGGGCTGACCCCGCTCTACGAGGTGCCGGTGAGTCCCGGGCTCCTGCACGGGCGCTTCCTGGCTCCTTTGCTGGCCCTCCTCGTGGTCACGGGCGCGCTCGTCCTGCTGCGTCGCCGGCTCCCCGGCGTGCTCGCCGCCTGGCTCCACTCCGCGGTGGTGGTGGCACCGGTGAGCGGGCTCGCCCACTCCGGTAGCCAGCTCGTCTCCGATCGCTACAGCTACCTCGCCGCGCTCGGCTGGGCGCTCGTCGCCGGGTACGGGGTGATCTGGGGCACTCGCCTCAGGCGACAGGGGCGGCTGAGCGGCTGGGTCTCGGCGGTCGGTGCCGGCGGCGTGGTGCTCCTGGTGGCCGCGCTCGGGCTCAGCACGTGGGGCCAGAGCGGGACCTGGCGCGACTCGGAGACGCTCTGGCGATGGGCGACCGAGCAGGACCCGACGTGCGCCATGTGCGAGGCGATCCTGGGCGAGGCGATCGTCTACGGCAGCACGAGCGGCCGCGCGCGCCTCGACGAGGGAGAGGCGCACGT
>DASZJM010000594.1:0-1961 GCA_035948165.1 Candidatus Methylomirabilota bacterium | reverse complement strand
GCCCGCGCCGCCGGCCTGCCCGACATCATCCTGCACGGCACCGCCACCCTCGCGCTCGCGGTCTCCCGCGCGCTCCGTCACGACCCGCGCGGGGCCGCCACCCCGGTGCGCGCGCTCGCCTGTCGCTTCGGCGCGATGGTGCCCCTGCCCTCCCGCCTCGTGGTGCGCGGCCGCCGGGCCGAGCCCTCGCCCGACGGTCCGGTGGTGCGGTTCGAGGCGCTCGTCGCGGACGGACGCCCGGCGATACGCGACGGCCGGATCGTGCTGGGGGGCGGACCCGAGGAGAGCCGATGACCAAGTTCGAGCGAGTGCAGGCCGCGCTGAAGCGAGAGCCCACCGATCGGCCGCCCTACGCGTTCTGGCGCCACTTCCCGGACGTGGACCGCAACGCGGCGGCGCTCTCGCAGTCCACCCTACGCTTCCACGAGCGCTACCAGTCGGACTTCCTCAAGGTCACGCCCGCGGGCGGCTACGCGGTGGCGGACTGGGGCTGCGTCGAGAGCGACGAGGTCCGCCCCGATGGCCACCGGCCGTGCGCGCGCCACGCGGTCAACGCCCCGGACGACTGGAAGAAGATCCGCCCGGTGCGGATGGAGTCGACCGCCTGGGCCTCGCACCTCGAGACCATCATCCGCTGCGTGGTCGACCGGCGGGCCGACTGCTCGACGATGCCCACCGTGTTCAGCCCGCTCTCGCTCGCCCGCAAGCTCTCCGGCGATCGCCTCAACTACGATCTCAAGGAGAACCCGCAGGCGGTGACCGACGCCCTGGAGGCGATCACCGAGACGATCCTCGCCTTCGCGGAGGCCTGCTTTCGCGAGGGGACCGAGGGCTTCTTCTACTCGATCCAGGCCGCCAGCACCGACTTCCACACCGAGGAGGAGTACCGCCGCTTCGGCGAGCCGTACGATCGCCGCATCCTCGAGGCGGTGCAGACCCGGTCCAAGCTCACCATCCTGCACGCGCACGGCGAGCACCTCATGTTCGACCGGCTCGCCGCCCTGCCCGCGCACGCGTGGAACTGGGACGACCGGCGCGCGGGCCCGTCCCTGCGTGAGGCCGCCGCCCGGGTGCCGGGCGCGGTGGTGGGCGGCCTCGACCAGTGGACCACGCTGCGCGAGGGCGGTGCCGAGGACGCGCAGGCCGAGGTCCGCGACGCGATCGAGCAGACCGGCGGGCGCGGCCTCATCGTGAGCGGAGGCTGCGTCCTGCCGAGCGGCGCCTCCGACGCCACGCTGGTGGGCGTGATCCGGGCGCTCGGCGGCGCCCCCAAGCTCGGCTTCCTCCGCCCCCAGTAGCCCATGGCCCCGGTGCGCGCGATGCTCGGCGTCGGGCTCCTGCTCGTCTCCCTCGGTGCCGCGCGCGCCGCCGACGCGCCGGACGTGGTGATCCTCTCCGCCTATCGCTCGCTGGTGGGCGCCAACGAGCGGCCGCGGCTTCGGCCTCACGCGGGCGTCGACCTGGCCGCCGCGGTGGGCACGCCGGTGCTGGCCTCCGCCGACGGGACGGTGTCCCAGCTCGTCGACTACGAGCTCGGCTGCGGCAACGGCGTGGTCCTCGCGCACCTGCCGTTCAAGCGCTGGACCGTCTACTGCCACCTCACGCGGGCCCTCGTCGCGCCCGGCCAGCTCGTCTCGCGGGGCCAGCCCATCGGCCTCTCCGGCACCTCGGGCAACTCGGCGAACGTGCCGCACGTCCACCTCGAGGTGTGCACCGCGGCGTGCGCCTCGCACCGCGACGGCGATCTGCGCGGCACCCAGGACCCGATCCCGCTGATCACCGGCTGCTTCGAGGCGGCGGGCGCCTACCCGACCGACCGGCTCGCTCTGACCTGGCCGCTGGCCTGCCGCCACGGCGCGGCGGACGCCCGCCGATGAACCGCGTGCTCGAGCCCGAGCTGATGACCGACCCCGACCAGGCGCAGGCCTACGCCGCGGCCGACTTCGCGACGGTGAACCAGG
>DASZJM010000593.1:0-3421 GCA_035948165.1 Candidatus Methylomirabilota bacterium | reverse complement strand
CCCGCGCGCCATCGCCTCGACCAGGGCCTCGGAGCGGTCGACCTTGGTGGCGAGGCGGAAGGCATTGACCGGCTCCCATTCCACCTTGATCCCCGGCTGGGCCGCGGCCACGTCGCGACAGATCGCCTCCAGCTCGGTGCGAATGCCGTCGTCGCCGATGCCCGGGGTGAGGCGGATGTCGAACGTGGTCTCGGCCACCGCGGGGATCACGTTGGACTGCGGCACCCCGACCCGGGGGGGCGGGCCCTGGATGATCGTCGGCGTCACGGTGGGCGGCCGCAGGTAGCGGCTCTTCTCGCACGCCTTCCGCAGGCGCCGCTCGAGGCCGGGCGCGGCGGCGAGGAGCCGGCCGAGGCCCGCGATCGGGTTGACGCCCGCCTCGGGCATCGCGCCGTGGGCCATCTTGCCCCGCACCCGGAAGCGCGCCCACACGACCCCGCGCTGCTCGAGGCAGAGCTCGTTCTCCTCCGGCTCGCAGATGATGGCGGCGTCGAGCTCGCGGCCGACCGCGGTGTCGCAGAGGTGGCGGACGCCGATCATGCCGTCCTCCTCGTCGACGAGCGCGCCCACCACGAGCTTGCCCCGGAGGCCGACGCGGGCCCGCCGGAACGCGGCGGCCGCCACCATCGCGGCGGCCAGGCCGCTCTTCATGTCGGCGGTACCGCGCCCGTAGATGCGGCCGTCGATCAGGTCGGCGCCGAACGGCGGATGCGACCACTCGGCCGGATCGCCCTCGGTCACCACGTCGGTATGGCCCTCGAGGAGCAGGCTCTTCTGCCCGGGCCGCTTCTCGCCGAGCGAGCCGATGACGTTGGGACGGCCGGGAGCGACCGGCTGGATCTCCACGTCGAAGCCCTCGCGGCGGAGCCACGCCTCCACGAACTCGGCGACCCGCGCCTCGGTGGCGGCGGGATCGCCCGGGCGGTACACGCTGGGGATGCGCACGAGCGCCCGGGTGAGCTCGACCACCTCGTCCGCGTCGACCTTGCGGAGGACCTGCGACAGCGCGGTCACGGCAGGAGCGGGCTATTCCAGCGGGAAGGAGAGGATGATGGCGTCGAGCCGGATGACGCGATGCTCTTCACCCGAGATGTAGAAGTAGTGCCCTTCCACTTCCTCGGGATTCTCCTCGAAGGCCACCACCGCCCGGACCGGCGGCATGTCGCGGAAGGCATTCGCGCCCTCGTCGAAGCCGTCGCCACGGCCCACCACCTCACCGTAGCGGATCGGGGAACCCTTCGGGCAGTGCACGCGCACGTCCGCGGGCGGCTCGGCCATGAGTCGGACGAGGAGGTTGATGCCATAGACCTGGAACTGAATGTCGGGCATGGGACCCTCGGATGGTGGAATTTCTTCGATCATACCACAACCGCTTGTTCTCGAACCGGGCGGCCGCGTCCGCGGGCGGACCTTCCCCTCAGGGGGCGATGCCGGGCAGCGCTCCCTGCTCGCCGTGGCGCTCGATGCCCTCCAGCTTGCCCTCGAGACGCCCCAGACCGGACGCCGCGTCGTCGTACTTGTTGCGGGCGTTCGTCAGGTGACGCCCCACCACGTCGAACGCCTCGCGGAACTTGTCGAGGTCGCCGCGCAGGCGACCGAGCCGGGCCTGGATCTCCTGGGCGTCGCGCTCGATGCGGAGCCCCCGCAGCCCCAGCACGATGACCCGCAGGTAGGCGTAGAAGGTGTTGGGCGAGACCGGCACCACGCGCCGGGCGAGCGCGTAGGCCGCGGGCGAGTCCTCCTCGCTGTCGTCGCGGACGATGATCTCGTAGTAGATGTTCTCGGCCGGGATGTACATGAGGGCGAAGTCGAAGGTGCCCTCGTCCGGCAAGATGTACTTCTTGGCGATCTCGTCGACCCGGTTCTTGACGTCGCGCAGGAACGCGCGGCGCAGCGGCGGGCGCTTCTCCTCCTCGGCCTCCTCCAGGATCCGCCGGAAGTTCTCCAGGGGGAACTTCGCGTCGACCGGCACGATCCGGTCGCCGAGGCGGATGGCCGCGTCGACCCGGTCGCCGGTGGCGAAGGCGTGCTGCAGCGCGTACTGCTCGCGCGGGAGCATCTGGGCGAGGAGGTTCTCCAGCAGCGTCTCCCCCACCCCGCCGCGGATCTTGGGCGATTTGAGGAGCTGCTCGAGCCCCGCGATGTCCCGCCCCACGTCGAACACGCGCTGGGTCACCTCGCCGAGCTTGCCCAGGCTGCCCTGCACCGCGCCCACCACCTGACCCACGTGCTGGAGCTGCTGCTGCACCCCGCTGCCCACCTGGCCCATCTGCTGGGTCATGTGGGTCGCGAACTGGTGCAGCTCCTCCTTCACGGTGGCGAGGGTCTCGCTGCGCGCCTGGTGGGCCTCGGTCCGCGCGGTCTGGATGTCGCGCTGGAGCAGCAGGAGCGCCTGATCCGGCTGCTGCCGGGCCGACTCGAGCGCGCCGAGCCGGGCCACCGCGCGCCAGAGCGCCCACGCGGTGGCTCCCAGCAGCAGCGCGAGGCCCACCACCACGAGCCAGAGCCAGCCCCCGCTCATGGCGCCACCTTCCGCCGCCCGCGCCAGTGACGGCACACCGGCTGCAGCCGGCACGGGGCGCACACCACCGCGTCGCGCCGGTCGAGGCACTGGCCGGACATGCGGGTGTGGCAGAGCGAGAAGTCGTACTTCACCGGATCGGCCGCATCGAGCCGGCGCAGCCCGGTGGTGATCTCCTCGGTCATCTTCCAGTTGCGGCTGCGGCGCCGGGTGAGCCCGAGCGCGCGGGCCATGTTCTCGATGTGGGTGTCCACCGGGATGAGGAGCGCGGCGGGCGGGATCTCGCGCCAGAGCCCGAAGTCGGGCGCCTCGCGGCGCACCATCCAGCGGAGGAAGAGGAGCATGCGCTTGCAGGCCCCCCCGGTCGACGGGCGCGGGAACCAGTGGCGGTACCCGTACGAGAGCCGGTTGCGCGGGAACACCGCGGAGAGGTCCTGGGTGAGGAAGCCGTCGACGAAGCGCTCGAGCGCCGGGCCCACGTGACGGTCGCCGGGCGTGAAGCCGGCACGGAACGCCTGGCCGAGCGAGCCGTGACGGATGAGGACGCGCTGGGTGGCGAGGCAGAACGCGGCGAGGTCGCGCGGGCGGTTGAAGCGATAGCGGAAGCCCTCGAAGGTCGCGGCGTGCTTGGCCGGCTCGAAGCCCAGCACGAAGCGCGCGGGCGACTCGCCCATGCGGGCGAGGGCCCAGTCGACCCAGGGCCCGAAGAGATCCACGCGTCCGTAGGCCATGCAGGAGGCCAGCAGCGCGACGACCTCGCGGTCGGCCGGCCCGGGATAGCGACGGGGGAAGCGGATCGCGTCCAGGTCGGCGCGGGCGGCCCAGTCGAACTCGCGGTAGAGCCGGTCGAGCGGCTCCTGGAGCCGGGGCGTTGCAGTCATCTTCGGCGCTGATTCTAGC
>DASZJM010000592.1:0-1994 GCA_035948165.1 Candidatus Methylomirabilota bacterium | reverse complement strand
CCTGCTCGCGGCGGGCGTGCTTGCCGCCGTCGTGGGTGGAGCCCTAGCCCTGCCCGCGCTCCGGCTGTCGGGTCCCTATCTCGCCATGATCACCCTGGCCTTCGCGTTCGTCGTCGAGCACGGCGCCATCGAGTGGCGCGGTCTCACCGGTGGCGCCAACGGCATCATGGGCATGCCACCGGTGTCGGTGGCCGGCCGCCCTCGACTCGCGGACCCTCGCCGCCGCCATCGCCCTGATCACCGCCGCGGGCGTGGGCCTTTTCCGGCTCATGAGCCGGAGCGGCTGGGGGTACGCGATGCGCGCGGTCCGCGACGCGGAGACCGCGGCCGCTGGCCTCGGGCTCCACACCGTCGCGATTCGCGGGACCGCGTTCGTGGTCTCCGCCGCCTATGCGGGCGTAGCCGGCGGCCTCTTCGCGCCCTTGACCGGGTTCGTGAGCCCGGAGGCGTTCCCGCTCATTACCTCGATCATCTTCGTGCTGGTGGTGATCGCGGGGGGCCAGGACACCATCGCCGGGCCGCTGGTTGGCGCGGTCATCGTGGTGCTGCTGCCCGAGACCCTCGCCTCGCTCGCCGAGTATCGCCTCCTGCTCTTCGGGGCCCTGCTCTTCGGATTGCTGCTGATCGCCCCACGCGGCGTGGCGGGCGCGCTGGCCGCCCGCCTCGGCCGCGCGTCGCCCACGCGGGTGCCCGCGCGCGCGGACGTGGCCGGCTTCCTCGAGCGGCGAGCCCCCGCCGATCTGGTCGTCGAGGGGCTCGCCCGCGCGTTCGGCGGGGTGCGCGCGGTGGCCGGCGTCGGCTTCATCGCGCGCCGCGGCGTGATCACGAGCGTCATCGGGCCGAACGGCGCGGGCAAGACCACGCTCATCAACCTGATCACCGGCGTCACGCGCGCGGACGCCGGCCGCGCGTGCCTCGGGACCCGCGATCTCGCCGGCCTGCCCGCCCACGCGGTCGCCCGCGCCGGAGTCGCGCGCACCTACCAGACCTCGCAGCTCTTCGCGGGCCTGTCGGTGCTCGACAACGTGCTGGTGGGCCTCCAGCGCGGGCGCCTGGGATCGCCGATCACGCCCCGCCGGGCGGGCGCCTCGCCCGACATCGCGTTCGCTGCCTCCCTGCTCGATTTCGTCGGCTACGCGGGCGGACTCGACGTCCCGGCCGGCGCCCTGGCCCACGTGGACCGGCGCCTGCTCGAGATCGCGCGCGCCCTCGCCACGCGGCCGGCCGCGCTGCTGCTCGACGAGCCCGCCGCGGGGCTCGGCGCCGAGGACACGCGGCGCGTGGGCGCGCTGCTGCGGGCCATCGCCGCGCGCGGGGTGGCGGTGCTGCTGGTCGAGCACGACATGGATCTGGTGATGGACGTCTCCACCCACGTCGTCGTGCTCGACGCCGGGGCGGTGCTCGCCGAGGGCAGCCCGGGGGCGGTGCAGGCCGACCCCGCGGTGCGCGCCGCCTATCTCGGAGACCGTCGAACCGCCGGACGCGCCCGCGCCGGGGCACCGCCGATCTCCCGCGAGACCGCGCTCGGCGTGGCGGGCCTCGTCGCCGGGCACGGGGGCGCGCCGGTCCTGCCGGGCCTCGACCTGTCGGTCGGCGACGGCGAGCTGGTCGCCGTCCTCGGGGCCAACGGGGCCGGCAAGTCGACCCTGATGGCGACGCTCTCCGGGCTCCTCCGCGCCGACCGGGGTGCGGTGAAGCTCTTCGGCGCCGACGTCACCGCGCTCGACGCGCCGGACCGCGTGCGCGCCGGCCTGGTCCTGGTGCCGGAGGGCCGCCTCGTCTTCCCGGACCTGAGCGTGCGGGACAACCTGCGTCTGGGAGCGCTGGTCCGGCGCGACGCGGACATCGCGGCCGATATCGAGGCCATGCTCGATCGCTTTCCGCGCCTCCGCGCCCGCGCCGACGGCCGGGCCGGACTGCTCTCGGGCGGCGAGCAGCAGATGCTGGCGCTCGCTCGCGGCCTGATGGCGCGCCCGCGCGTCCTGCTGCTCGAC
>DASZJM010000591.1:0-10158 GCA_035948165.1 Candidatus Methylomirabilota bacterium | reverse complement strand
CGCGGAGGCGGGCGTGGACGACTTCCTGGCCCAGGCCACCCCGGAGGCCAAGCTCAAGCTGATCCGCGACGTGCAGGCCCAGGGTCGCCTGGTGGCCATGACCGGCGACGGCACCAACGACGCGCCCGCGCTCGCCCAGGCCGACGTGGCGGTGGCGATGAACACCGGCACCCAGGCCGCCAAGGAAGCGGGCAACATGATCGATCTCGACTCCAACCCCACCAAGCTGCTCGAGGTGGTCGAGACCGGCAAGCAGATGCTCATGACCCGTGGCGCGCTCACCACCTTCAGCATCGCCAACGACGTGGCCAAGTACTTCGCGATCATCCCGGCCGCGTTCGCGTCCACCTATCCCGCCCTCGGCGCGCTGAACATCATGGGGCTGGCCACCCCCGAGAGCGCCATTCTCTCCGCGGTCATCTTCAACGCGCTGGTCATCGTGGCGCTGATCCCGCTGGCGCTGAAGGGCGTGCGCTATCGCTCGATCGGGGCCGCCGCGGTGCTGCGGCGCCACCTGTGGATCTACGGAGTGGGGGGCCTCATCATTCCCTTTCCCGGCATCAAGATCATCGACATGATCCTGGTGGCCCTGAAGCTCGTGTGAGCGGAGGTCTCGCGATGACTGCCCATCTGCGACCGGCTCTGATGTGCCTCATCATCTTCACCGTGATCACCGGGGTCGTCTACCCGCTGGTGGTCACCGGGATCGCCCAGGTGATCTTTCCGTTCCAGGCCAACGGGAGCCTGATCGTGCAAGACGGGAAGGTCATGGGCTCGACCCTCATCGGCCAGCCGTTCGACGACCCGAAGTACTTCTGGAGTCGCCCCTCGGCCACGAGCCCCTTCGCCTACAACGCGGGAGCCTCGACCGGCTCGAACCTGAGCCCGACGAACCCGGACCTCGTCAAGGCGGTCCAGGGACGCGTGGAAGCGCTGCGGGCGGCCGATCCGGGCAACACCGCTCCCGTGCCGGTGGATCTGGTGACCGCCTCGGGGAGCGGGCTCGATCCCCACATCAGCCCGGCCGCCGCGCTCTACCAGGTCTCCCGGGTGGCCCGGGAGCGCAAATTCTCGCCGGATACCGTACGGACCCTCGTGGAGCGGCACACCGAGGGGCGCTTCTGGGGTCTGCTCGGCGAGCCGCGGGTGAACGTCCTCACGCTCAACCTGGCGCTCGACGGCAAGTAGCCGGGCTAGCGCAGGCCGAGCTGCTCGATGATGGGCCCGAGGGCCAGGACCGGCAGATAGCTCAGCGCGCCCACGATCAGGATCGTCGCAATGGTGAGCCCGACGAAGAGCGGGGTGTCGGTGGGCAGCGTTCCGGCGGTGACCGGCTTGCTCGGCTGCCGCGCGAACCGGCCCGCGAGCGCCAGCGCCGGGATCGCCAGCCCGAAGCGCCCGGCGATCATCGCCAGGGCGGTCGTGACGTTGTAGAACGGGCTGTTGGCGCCGAGGCCGGCGAAGGTCTGGCCGTTGTTGGCCATCGACGTCGTGTAGGCCACCAGGATCTCGCTGAGCCCGTGGGCGCCCTTGTTGGCGGTGAGGCCCGCGAGACCCGCGTCGGTCACCAGCGCCAGCGCGGCGAGCGGCAGGATCGTGAGCGGCGCGATGATGGCGTACAGCGCGACGAGCTTCATCTCGGCGACGGTGACCTGTTTGCCCAGGTACTCGGGGGTTCGCCCGATCATCAGGCCCGCGACGAACAGACCGACCAGCGCGATCAGCACCAGGCTGTAGAGCCCGGTGCCGAGGCCGCCGAACACGACCTCACCGAAGAGCATGTTCACGATCGTCACCAGGCCGCCGATGGGGGTGTAGCTGTCGTGCATCGAGTTGTAGGACCCGGTCGCGCCGTTCGACGTGGTGATCGCGGCGAGGACCGAGCCGCCGATTCCGAAGCGGACCTCCTTGCCCTCCATGTTGCCCCCAGCCTGGAAGGCACTCGCAACGTGATCCACCCCCTGGGCGGCCAGGGGGTGGCCGCGCTGCTCGGCCAGATGGCACACCAGGAGGCCCGCGGCGAAGAGCACGAGCATCACCGCGTACAGGACCCAGCCCTGCGCGGGCCGGCCCGTCATGCGCCCGAAGGTGTAGGTGAGCGAGGCCGGCAGGACCGCGATGGACAGCAGCCCGAGGAGATTCGCGAGAGGCGTGGGATTCTCGAACGGGTGCGCCGCGTTGACGTTGAAGAAGCCTCCGCCGTTGGTGCCGAGATTCTTGATGGGCTCGAGGGCGGCGACCGGGCCCAGCGCGATGATCTGCTCGGTGAGCCGAGCCTTCTTCGTCTTCGGCTGCCCCTTCTCGTCGAGGACGGGCTTGCCGTCGGGGTCGGTCACCGGCTCGTCGTAGGCGGTCGGCTGCAGGACGGCGGCGTGCGCGTACGGAGAGAAGTTCATGGGCACCCCCTGCCATACGAGCAGCGGGGCGGTCACCATCGCGAGGGGCAGCAGCACCCAGAGAATCGCGCGGGTCACGTCCGCCCAGAAGTTGCCGAGCAGGGGGGTGTGCTGCCGGGCCAGGCCCCGGATGAACGCGATGCCGGTGGCGAGGCCGGCGGCCCCGGCGAGGAAGTTCTGGGACGTGAGGCCCAAGACCTGGCTCAGATAGCTCATCGTGGTCTCGCCGCCGTAAGCCTGCCAGGTCGTCGTGGTCGCGAAGCTGATCGCGGTGTTCATCGCGAGGTCGGGAGCGAGCGGTCCCGGCCGGTACGCCGGGTCGAACGTGTGGAGCAGGGGCTGCATTCGTAATATGGCGTACAGCAGCAGCGTCCCGCCGAGCCCGAAACCCAGGAAGCACCCGGCATAGTGCTTCCAGTCCATCTCGGCGGTGGGGTCGACCCCGGCGAGCCGGTAGATGACGCGCTCGAGCGGGCGCATCACCGGGTCGAGCCAAGTTCGCTCGCCGCCGAAGATTCGGGCGAGGTAGCCGCCGACCGGCTTGACGAGCAGGGTGACGATCAGCAGGAATGCGCCGTACTGGGCGAGACTTGCTGCGCTCATGCCCCTCTCTCCTCCGACCGCATTGTGCCCCCGGCGACCACGACACGTCCGGCCATTGCCGCGGGAGGCTCGCCTCCGACCAGGAGACGGCTCACGTTCGGCGCGCATCGTCTCATGTATTCGGCCGGATCGCGTCCTCCGGATCAGGCGCTCCACCGTGGCGGCCGATGGAGGGCCCGTGTCGGCCGATTGAGGGAAAGTGGTGTCCGGCGCGCATCGAGGAGGCGTAGGGAGCCGACCGGCCGGGGGGGGAGGCGAGGGTGAAGGGGCGCCGCCACGGAAGCGGGGCAGACCTGCGGCGCCCCTTCACCACGACACGGTCAGGTTCAGCTTGCGCGCTGGTCACTCTTCTTGATGAAGGTGTGACCGTTCGCGCACACCCGCCACTGCGGCCGGACCGCGCGGGACGCGGCCCCGCAGCACCCACACCGTGCCGTCGGGTCGAATCCTTGCGCGGCGCCCAGCGGCGGCGTCTTCTGTGCTCCCCTATCTGCCGGCTTCTTGCCCATCTCCCTCCTCCAGTTCTCACCTGCTCGGCGGCCGCCGCGCGCTTGTCGTCGAGACCGCGCGGCGCCTTGCCGAGCCGGTCCTGCTCGGGCCCAATCGCTCGTCATCAATGAGATGGCGGAAGCCCCTCAGGGCCGCGTCAAACCGGTGGCGGCGGAGGTCAAGGGGGCCTCAAGAGTAGAGGCCGAGGCACCCCACGTCTCGCCCTTGAGACTTTCCTAATGGGAACGGGTTCGGATTTGACAGCGCCGCACGGTCAGGCGCCCTTCAATGCAATGAGACAGAGGGGTGAGCTATCGCGCCGATGGACGCTCGGCGTTGCCACGAAGGAGAGACCCATGAAGAAGCTCGAGGCCATCATCGACCCGGTCTCGCTCCATGAGGTCAGGCAGGCCCTGGAAGCGGTCGGCGTCACGGACCTGATCGTGAGCGACGTGAGAGGCACCGACCAGCACGGAGCGCATACCGAGATCTACCGGGGCATGGAGTACACCGTCGATCTCGTTCTCAGGTTGAAGCTCGAGGCGATCATCGACGACTCCTCGGTCGACGAGGCCGCCGAGGCGATCATCGAGGCGGCGACGGCGGACGGAGTCAGTCGAGTCTTCGTCTGTCCGATCGAGGAGATCGGGACTTCGACGGGAGATGGGGTCACTCGAAGGTCTTGAAGAAGATGGCGGCGAGGAATCCGAGCAGGGTCGAGGCCCCCGTGATCGCCCCGCCCGAGCGCTCGGCTTCGGGCAGCATCGTCTCCGAGATCATGGTCAGCATCGCACCCGCGGCGACCCCCTCCGTGAGGGCGAACCACGAGTGCGACATTCCCTGGAACAGGACCGCTCCGATGTACGCCCCCAAACCCGTCATGAGCATCAGGGACGTCCACAGGAGGAGAATCCGCATCCGCGAATAGCGCTGGTGGACCATTCCCACCGAGCTGGAGAGGGCCTCGGGGAAGTTCGACAGGAACAATCCCGCGATCAGCGAGGCGCTGGCCGTCGCCTGGAGAAGGCTCGACCCGATCACGAGGGACTCGGGAATCCCGTCGAGGAGGATCCCGAGCCAGATCGCGAGTGGCGCGCCCGCGTGGCGGGCGGCCGCCTCGCGGACCTCCGTATTCGTGGGCGCGGCGATCCTGGTGTCGAGATCGGCGGTGGCCGCGTGCACCCAGGCCGCGGTCTTCCGTCGGTCTTCCGCCCCGCCGGCCTGGAGCACCGCGCCACGCTGGGCGGCGAGGCCGTGGACGGACTGGGCCAGCTCGGGCGATGCGTGCAGGAGCCGGTCGAACTGCTCCTTGAAGATGCACCACACGGACGTCTCTTTCACCGCCACCGCCGTCGCCGACCGCGGCTCGCCGGTGAGCAACGCCATCTCACCGAACACGTCGTGATCGTACAGCGTTCGCATCTTTCGTCCGCCGTCCCGCTCGTCGATGAAGTCGACCTCACCCCGCTCGATGACGAAGAAACCGTCGCCGGGCTCGCCCTGGCGGATGATCGTGGTTCCCGGCTGGTAGGTCCGTTCCTGGACCTGGGGGAGGAGGTCGGCGATCAGGTCCGGGGGCAGTGCGCGGAAGATGGGCACCGAGCTGAGCCGCTCGGCGAGCGAGCGCACGTGCTCGCTCTTGAGCTTGGCCAGGTACTCGCTGGTGGTGGCGAAGCTGCGCAGGAAGCCGCCGCGCTCGTTCACGATCTGGTTGAGCACGACGAAGACGACACAACCGAGCAAGCAACCCACCGCCAGCGCGTAGAACTCGTGCTTCCGCATCGCCTCGCCGACGAGGTCGAGCGTGAGAGCAGCGAGGAGCGCGCCACCGCCGAAGGCCATCAGGGCCGCCGTGATGCGAGGCCGAGGAATCCAGAAGAGCGCGACGAGCGCGCCGAGTGGCAGGGAGGCCGCGCTGATCAACCCGAAGATGAATGCCTGGGCCGGCACGCCCGCGGGCAACAGCTCAGCGAGCATCGACATAGGAAGGGATGCTACATCACCACCATGAGCTGGACATCGCCGTCACGGCGCAGCACGTCGACTGCGACGTCGTGCTCGCGGCGGCGGAGCAGCAGATCGACGGTCGTTTCACCGACCTCCAGGTTGTGGATCCTCAGCTCGCCGAGTGACGCGGGCAGGCGTGGCCGGGTGAAGTACACGCGGCGTTCCGGTCCGTCGATCGTCAGGCCCAGGCAGGCCTGGAAGAGGAGAAACACCGCCGCAGCCGACCACGCCTGAGGGGCGCACGCCACCGGGTACGCGATCGGCCCTTCGCCGGGGTCCTGCGGGAAGCCACAGAACAGCTCGGGGAGGCGGTGGAGGTCGAAGTACGTCCCGGCCTCGAACTGGCCGGTCCAGATCTGGAGCGCGAGGTCGCCGAAGCCGCACCGGGCAAGACCGTGGGCGATGAGCGCGTTGTCGTGGGGCCAGACCGAGCCGTTGTGATAGCTCATCGGATTGTAGCGCACCTCACCGGCGGCGAGGGTCCGGACCCCCCATCCGGAGAACGAGTCGGGGCCCAAGAGCGTGCGGGCCAGACGGGCGGCGCGCTCCGGGTGGACGATGCCCGTGAAGAGGCACTGGCCCGCGTTCGACGTGCGCACCCGGCATGGCCGCTTCTGACCGTCGAGGGCCAGCGCGTAGGTGGACAGGTCCTCGCACCAGAACGTCGTCTCGAACCGGTCGCGCAGCGCCCCGGCCTGGCGGGTGAGCTCCGCGGCTCGCTCGGCCCGGCCCAGCATGAGCGCGATGGTCGCGGCGGCTCGCCGGGCCGCGTAGACATACCCCTGGACCTCGCACAGGGCGATCGGACCCTCGGCCGGCGAGCCGTCGGCGTGGAACACGGCATGGTCGCTGTCCTTCCATCCCTGATGGAGCAGGCCGTCGGCGGACTGCCGCTGATACTCGACGAAGCCGTCGCGATCCCGTGATGGTCGATCCAGCCGAGCGCGGCCTCGATGTTCGGCCAGAGCGTCTTGATGAAGTCCCGGTCGCCGGTGCGCTCGTAGTAATCCCCCGCGAGGAGGACGAACAGTGGTGTGGCATCCACGCTGCCGTAGTAGCGGCCGAACGGTACTTCCCGTAGGGTCGCCATCTCCCCACCGCGGCTCTCGTGCAGGATCTTCCCGGGCTCGGCGTCCTCTTCGGGGATCAGCCGGGTCGCCTGGGTGGACGCGAGGAACCCGAGCACGCCGCGGGCAAGGGCAGGACGCAGCCACAAGCATTCCAGCGCGGTGATGATCCCGTCGCGGCCGAAGGGCGTGTTCAGCCAGGGCACCCCGGCGTAGGGGTACGGTCCGGTCGGTAGCGCGGTGGTCATCATGTGCAGGTCGGACACCGCGCGGTCGACCCACGCGTTGATCTGCCCGTTCGAGGTGCGGAGATGGCAGGACCACGCCCGGTATCGCCCGACCTCGCGCTCCGACTCGCGGCGGGCATCCTCGAAGCGCAGCCGTCGCGCCGCGGACGAGCCTCGCTCGCAGGCGATCGCCGCCTGGAGCCCCAGCTCGGCCTGCGGCGGCAAGGAGAACCGGTAGCTCGCGGTGGAGGCGGTGAGCACGGTGGGGGTGGGCGAGAACGCCAGGACGGTCCGGCGTACCACGTGGTCGAGTCCCCGGTACCCGAGGATCACGCAGTCGGCGGTCACCTCGGCGCTCAGGTCTTCGCCACGTGCCTTGCGCTTCTTCCCGCTGAGCTCGAAAATGTCGGCGTAGTCGGCGGCGAAGTGGAGGTCGACGGACGCGGCCACCGACGCCAGCCCGTGGTTCTTGATTCGGAGCTGCTGGTAGCAGGTTCCGTCCCACAGGAACGTCTTCAGCGCGAGATGGAGCGTTCCGAGTGGAACGCGCACCTCGTCGTCGTCCGCCACGTCGAAATTCGTGAGGGCGACGGCCAGCTGATCGTTCTCATCGCGCACCGTCGAGCCGAGGAAGAACGGGGGGCGACCGTCGAGCTCGAGGTCGAAGCGAGACAAGTGGCGCGTGCCGTGATGGTACAGGCCCTGCTCGCCGAGTCCCCCGCGCGTGATATCGCCGCAGTGGTCGAAGACGGCGAAGGTATCGCCGTGCTTGAGAACGCGAGTTCGGTCGGCAACCCTTCCCGCGGCCGTGATCATGGGCCTCGTCTGTCACTCACCGCCGGCCGGACACCGCTCTCAGTAACGGCTCGTACGTCCACGTGCTCGGGCTCCGCCAGTGCCCCTCTTCCGTATGCGCGACCCGGCGGTAGACATCGAGATAGGCACGCGCCATGCGGACGGCGTCGTAGCGCTGCTCGAACACGGCCCGGCAATCGTGGCGGCGGAGCTCACCGAGGCGCCCCACTGCGCGCACCGCCTCGTCCAGGCTGTCCACGACGAACCCGGTCACCCCGTCCTCGACGATCTCGGGCACCGAGCCGTTGCGCCAGGCCACGACGGGGGTGCCACACGCCATGGCCTCGATCATCACGAGGCCGAACGGCTCGGGCCAGTCGATCGGGAAGAGCAGGGCGAGCGCCTCACCGAGGAACCGGTCCTTGTCGGCCCCGCCGACCTCGCCGATGAACTCGACCCACGAGCAGGACTCGTCGAGCAGCGGCTGGATGACGCGCGTGAAGTAGTCTCGCTCCTCCGGATAGATCTTGGCCGCGACCTTCAGGCGGAGTCCGGCGCGCCGGGCGATCTCGATGGCGCGATCGAGACGCTTCTCGGGGGACAGGCGGCCGAGGAACGCGAGATAGCCGCCGGGCTGCCCGCGGAACGTGTGGCAATCCCGGGGCAGTCCATGGGGGACGGTGGCCTGCCAGTTCATCCCGGGAAACGGCCGACGCTGGGCGTCCGAGATGGAGACGAGCGGCACCTCCGCGTACTCCTCGAAGAGCCGCCGGAGATCCGGCCCGTGCAGGAGTCCGTGCAGGGTGGTCACGCTCGCGCACGGAGAGCGCCGAAGGAACGGAAAGTGCAGATAGTCGCAGTGGAAGTGAATCACGTCGAACCGGGACGCGTCCCGGAAGACCATTTCCATGAGGCGGACGTGGTGGGGTAGGGTCTCCCGGCAGCTCTCGTCCTGCCATAGGGCGCGAGGACACGGGGCGACCAGCCTCGCCGCGGTCTGAGAATCCCCGCTGGCGAACAGGGTCACCTCGTGTCCGAGCCGCACCAGCTCCTCGGTCAGATACGAGACGACCCTCTCCGTCCCGCCGTACAGGCGGGGCGGGACGCTCTCGTACAAGGGGGCGACCTGGGCGATGCGCATCGTCGACTCCTCAGCCTCCGGCCGGCGTCCGACCGTTCGAGTACTGCTTCTTGTGGTTGTTGACCCGTACTTGAGGGAGGGCGTGGCGGCTGTTCTGGAAGTAGCAGATCTCCACGAGCGTCGGCCACAGCTCGATCGAGGCCTTGATGAGGCTGACGACGTCGTCGACGATGCGGAGGAGATTCTGCTGGAAGAAGTCCGGCTCGAAGCCGTAGAAGACCTTCTCGAGGTTGGCCGCGAAGAGCCGCAGGGCGCTGGCGCGCTCCGGGCTCCGCTCCAGGTCGGCGGCCCCCGCGGCCCGGCGGTGGAGCGTCATGATCTTGGTCAGGATCTCATCCGCGTCCCGCCCGGTCACCTCACCGTCGTAGTCGAACGCGATGGTCAGCTCGTCCAGTCGAGAGAGGGTCGACTTGATCTTCCGTTTCAGCAGGTTGGCCACTTCCTCGTTGAAGATCTCCGCGGCGGGAGGGTTGCGCATGTAGTTGCTCTTGCTGTGGTTCTGGGCGGCGTCCACGTGCGCGGCGGCCAGGCCCGGCTGCTGGATCCATAGCCGGTAGATGTAGTCCTCGAACCGGAGGCGCGTCGGAAAGAACGGGGGGAGCCCGAACGTGTTGTCATACGCCGATACCCCACAGTCCATCCGCCAGTTCTTCTTCGTGACCACGGGACGAAAATTGACGAGGACGTACAGGTCGTTGAGGTCGTCCAGGCTGGTCTGCCCCTCGTCGTCCAGGAACATGTCGACGAAGTCGACCGCGTCGATGTCGTGGGTGCCCGACCGGAACGTCTGGGCCATCTTCACCACGCTGTCGTCCGGCACCGGGCCCGGCTGGAGCATCAGGGAGTTCTCTCGCGCCAGCCCTTTCGTGACGTTCGTCTCCAGGTCGGTTGCGGTGTCGACGAGCAGCTCGCCTCGATCGTAGTTGTCGGGGACCTCGCACGCACGCTTGCCGAGCACGTCGAGGAACGCGGCCAGCATGTCGAACGACTTGCGGGTGTAGCCGACCTGGCCCACCTTGTACAGCTTGCCGCGACTCACCTCGTCCAGGCCAAGAGACTCGGGACTGTCTTCCATGAAGGCGAACGGGCGCATGTCGTCGTCGGAGCTCACCATGAGGCCGCCGAGCGTATACATGAGCGTGCAGTTGCGGTTGCCGCCGTAGCTGGGCCGGAAGAGGTTCTTGACCACCGACTCGAGGCGCTTGTCCCGTAGGCGGCCGTTGAGAAAGGCGATGAACCGCTCCTTCTCCGCCGGCCCCACGTAGTACAGGTCGTTGTGGGTGTGAGTCTGCTCGAGGAGGGGGTAGTACTTGGCCTGGTTGGCGGGGCTGGAATCGTCGAACACGATCATCCTGACCGAGTGCCCGTTGCGCCAGAAGTGCTCGTCGTACTGCTCGACGGTCTCGCCGACGTCGCGAAGGCGAAACGTGGGG
>DASZJM010000590.1:0-14596 GCA_035948165.1 Candidatus Methylomirabilota bacterium | reverse complement strand
GGCGGCGCCGGTCTGCTGCCGACGATGGCCGCGATCCAGAGCGGCAAGTCGGTCGCGCTCGCCAACAAGGAGACGCTCGTGATGGCGGGCAGCCTGATGACCGCGGCGGCCCGGGAGCGCGGGCTCCCGCTCCTGCCGGTCGACTCCGAGCACAGCGCGGTCTTCCAGTGCCTCGAGGGGCACAACCGCTCCGAGATCCGCCGCATCCTGCTCACCGCCTCCGGCGGGCCGTTCCGCACCATGAAGGCGGCGGACCTCGCGCGGGTCACGGTGGCGGAGGCGCTCAACCATCCGACCTGGCGCATGGGAGCCAAGATCACGGTCGACTCGGCCACCCTCATGAACAAGGGCCTCGAGGTGATCGAGGCGCGCTGGCTCTTCGACGTGCGGCCCGAGCAGGTGCAGGTGGTGGTGCATCCGCAGTCGGTGATCCACTCGCTGGTCGAGTACGTGGACGGCTCGGTCATCGCGCAGCTCGGGGTGCCCGACATGGGCATCCCGATCCTCTACGCGCTGACCTACCCGAAGCGGCTCCCGTGTCCGGCCGAGCGCCTCGACCTCACCCGGGTCGGCTCGCTCACCTTCGAGGAGCCCGACGAGACGCGCTTCCCGTGCCTGGCCCTCGCGCGGCGCGCGCTGCTCGAGGGGGGCTGCGCGCCGGTCATTCTCAACGCGGCCAACGAGATCGCGGTGGCCGCGTTCCTGGAGGGGCGGATCCGCTTCACCCAGATTCCCGAGCTGATCGCAGAGGCGCTCGCGCGGGTGCCGGCGCGCGCCCTCGACGACATCGACACGTGTGTGGACGTCGACACCCGGACCCGGGCGGTGGTGCGCGAGTGGCTGCCCGGGCCCGCGGTCGCGGCGGCGAGATAGAGGAGGCGCTCGGTGGCGACGCTTCAGATGCTGGTGTCGTTCGTGGTGGTGCTCGGAGTCCTGATCGTGGTGCACGAGCTGGGGCACTTCCTGATGGCCCGGCTCGCCGGGGTCGGGGTCGAGCGCTTCTCGGTGGGCTTCGGGCCCGTGCTCTGGCGGTTCCGCGGCAAGGAGACCGAGTACTGCGTCTCCGCGATCCCGATGGGCGGCTACGTCAAGATGATGGGGGACGACGAGAACCCGCTCGAGGGCGGCAAGGGCGCGGCCATCGATCCGGCCAAGGCCTTCAACGGCAAGCCCCTGGCCGCTCGCTTCCTGATCGTGTTCGCGGGGCCGGCCATGAACTTCGTGCTCGCCGCCTTCATCGCCGGGCTGATGTTCATGTTCGTCGGCCGCCCGGTGGCCCCCGCGCTGGTCGGGCGCGTGACCGACGGCAGTCCCGCGGCGCAGGCCGGGCTCAAGACCGGCGACCGCCTCGTCGCGGTCGACGGCAAGCCGGTGCAGTACTGGGAGGATCTCGCCCGCCTGGTGCAGGCCGCGCGCGGGCGCGCGCTCCAGGTCGCGGTGCAGGGGTCGGCGGGAGAGCGCACGGTGGCGCTCACTCCGGCGCAGACGAAGCGGAAGGATCTCTTCGGCGACGAGCAGACGGTCTGGGAGATCGGGGCGAGCCCGTACATCCCGGCGGCCATCGGCGACACGATCGCCGGCGATCCGGCGGACCAGGCCGGACTCAAGTCGGGCGACGTGGTGGTGGCCCTCGAGGGGCAGCCGGTGCTCTCGTGGGACGAGCTGGCCGAGCGCATCCACCAGCGCGCGGGGCAGCCGACCCGGCTCGAGATCAAGCGCGGCGCCGAGACGCTCGCGGTCACGGTGACCCCGAAGAAGGGCAAGGTTCCTGGGGCGGACGGCAAGGAGACCGAGGTCGGCCTCGTCGGCATCCGCCCCGGCGGCTCGGTGACGATGGTGCGGTCCAACCCGATCAGCGCGCTCTGGGAGGGGCTCGTGTGGTCGGGCGACGTCACGGTGAAGACCGCGATCGGGCTCTACAAGATCGTGGTGGGCCAGCTCGATCGCAGCAACATCGGCGGCCCGATCCAGATCGCCAAGACCGCGGGAGAGCAGGCGCGCCAGGGCATCGTCAGCCTCGCCCTCTTCACCGCGGTGATCAGCGTCAACCTGTTCCTGCTCAACCTGCTGCCGGTGCCCATGCTCGACGGTGGCCACCTGCTCTTCTTCGCGTTCGAGGCGGTGCTGGGCCGGCCGCTGTCGGTGCGCAAGCGAGAGGTCGCCCAGCAGGTGGGCTTCGCCCTCCTGATGCTCCTCATGGTGTTCGCCTTCTACAACGACTTCAAGCGGATCGGACTCTTCTAATGGGACAGTACGAGCGGCACGTCTTCGTGTGCACCGCGGGCGACACCTGCCCGACCCAGGGCGACGTGGAGAAGTACGTGAAGACCCTCAGGGCCGGAGTGGTCACCGCGGGGCGCCAGGTCGAGGTCCGGGTGAACAAGGCGGGCTGCTTCTCCCAGTGCGGGCACGGCCCCATGATCGTGGTCTATCCGGAGAACGTCTGGTACGCGGGGGTGCAGGAGAGCGATCTCCCCGAGATCGTGGAGTCGCACCTCCTGAACGGGGTGCCGGTCAAGCGCCTGATCTACGACCCGGGAGTCAAGGGCGCGAACAAGGTCAAAGAGAAAGAGAAGAGCTAGGCCCGCCATGCGCTGGACCCGGTCGCTGATCCCCACGCTCCGGGACGACCCCGCCGACGCCGAGGCCATCAGCCACAAGCTCATGGTGCGGGCCGGCCTCGTCCGGCAGCTCGCGGCCGGCATCTACGTGTATCTCCCGCTGGGCCTGCGCGTGATCGAGAAGGTCAACGCGATCATCCGCCAGGAGATGAACGGCATCGGGGGCCAGGAGATCGAGATGCCGGTGCTGCTCCCCGCCGAGATCTGGCAGCAGTCCGGCCGGTGGGACGCGATCGGCGGCGAGATGTTCCGCCTGAAGGATCGCAACGGGCGCGACATGTGCCTCGGCATGACCCACGAGGAGGTCATCGCGTGGATCGCCGCGCGCGAGATCCGCTCATACCGCGACCTGCCCCAGATCTGGTACCAGATCCAGACCAAGGAGCGGGACGAGGCGCGCCCGCGCTCGGGGGTGCTGCGCACGCGCGAGTTCCTGATGAAGGACTCCTACACGCTCGATCCGGATGCGGCCGCGCTCGAGATCTCCTACCACGCCCACAAGGACGCCTACTGCCGGATCTTCGACCGCTGCGGCGTCACCTACGTGGTGGTGCAGTCGGATCCGGGGATGATGGGGGGCTCGGGCTCGCACGAGTTCATGGCCCCGAGTGCGGCCGGCGAGGACGACGTGGCCCTGTGCGAGGCGTGCGGGTACGCGGCCAACGTCGAGCTGGCCCGGGGGGTGCCGAGCGCCGCCCCGTCGTCGGACGCCAAGCGCCAGGAGGTGGCGACGCCGGACGCCCGCACCATCGCGGAGGTCTCGGCCCAGCTCAAGATCGATCCGGCCGCCACCATCAAGACCCTGGTCTTCATCGGGCCGGACGGGCCGGTGCTGGCGCTGGTGCGGGGCGACCACGCGCTCCACGAGCGCAAGCTCGCCCGGGTGCTCGGAGCCGAGGCGCGGCCGGCCCATCCCGGGGAGATCGAGAAGACCCTGGGAGTGGCTCCGGGCTCGGTCGGGCCGCTCGACGTCCGGAGCGCCCGCATCATCGCCGACGAGTCGCTGCGGGAGGGCCGCTACGTGGTGGGGGCGAATCGCGAGGGTTTCCACGTGACCGGCGTGAAGCCGGGGGAGGACTTCACTCCCGAGTGGGCGGACCTCCAGGTGACCCTGCCGGGCGAGGGCTGCCCGAGCTGCGGCAAGCACCTGCGCATCGAGCGGGTGATCGAGATCGGCAACATCTTCAAGCTCGGCACCAAGTACTCGGTGCCGCTGGGGGCCACCTACCTGGACGAGCGCGGCCAGCAGCAGCCGATCGTGATGGGCTCTTACGGGATCGGCCCGGCCCGGATCGCCGCTGCCGCGGTGGAGCAGCGCCATGACGCCGACGGCATCGTCTGGCCCTGGTCGATCGCCCCCTTTCACGTGCACCTGGTGCCGGTCTCGGTCAAGGATGCCGGACAGATCGCCGCCGCCGAGGAGATCTACCGGGACCTCCGGGCGGCCGGGTTCGACGTGCTGATGGACGACCGCGAGGAGCGGGCCGGGGTGAAGTTCAAGGACGCCGACCTGCTCGGGGTGCCGATCCGGGTGACCATCGGGAATGCCCTGGCGAAGGAGGGCGTGGTCGAGGTGCGCCAGCGCGCCACGAAGGCGGATCGCCGGGTGCCCAAGGCGGAGGTCGTCGGCGTGATCCGGGAGATGGCGCAAACGATTTCATAGACCATCCGCGTCTCCGTCCCCTTGCGGGGGTCCGGTCCCTGTGCTAAAGTCCTGAAAAAAGTGGGCCGTCGCCCACTTTTTTTTCTGGGGGGCAGGGCATGGTGGATGATGCACAGTGGCTCGACCGGATCGAAGCGGTCGTGGCGCCGGTGCTCGCCTCGCGCGGCCTGGACCTCGTGGACACCGAATGGCACCGCGAGGGGCGTCGGTGGGTGCTACGCTTCTTCGTCGACAAGCCGGGCGGCGTCGGCATCCAGGATTGCCAGTCCTTCAGCCGGGAGGCCGGCGACGTGCTGGATGTCTCCGGGCTGATCGAGCCCTCTTACGACCTCGAGGTGTCCTCGCCCGGGCTCGATCGGGTGCTGAAGAAGGAGCGCGAGCTCCGGTGGGCGGTCGGCCGCGACGTGCACTGCTGGGTCGGCGAGCCGGTGGATGGGCGGACCGAGTTCTCGGGGCGGCTGGTGGACGTGTCGCCGGCCGCGCTGATGCTGGAGGAAGGAGCGGGGACGCGGCGCGAGGTGCCGCGCCGCCTGGTGACGAAGGCGCGTCTGCAGCTGCAGGCGTTCGGGCGGACCAAGTGATGATGAACAAAGATTTGATCTACGTCATCGAGCAGATCGGGCGTGAGAAGGGGATCGGGAAAGAGGTCCTCTTCGAGGCGCTGGAGTCTGCCTTGCTGTCGGCGTCCAAGAAGACGATGGGCGCGGCCGACAACGTCCGCATGCAGATCGACCGGCAGACCGGGAGCCTGCGCGTGTTCGCCCGCAAGAAGGTGGTGGGCGCGGTCACCGATCCCAAGCTCGAGATCACGCTCGACGAGGCGCGGCGGCTGAACGCCGACGTGCAGATGGACGACGAGATCGAGCAGGAGCTCGCCCCCCAGGAGTTCGGCCGCATCGCGGCCCAGACCGCCAAGCAGGTGATCCTGCAGCGGGTCCGCGACGCCGAGCGCGACGCGGTCTACGCCGAGTTCATCGACCGCGAAGGCAAGATCGTCCGCGGGGCGGTGCACCGGATCGAGAAGCGCAACGTGGTGGTGGAGCTGGGCAAGGCGGAGGCGGTGATCACCGAGCGCGAGCAGCTGCCGGGAGAGCGCTACAACCCCGGCGACCGCCTGCGCGCCTACATGCTGGAGGTGAAGAAGACGGCCAAGGGGCCCCAGATCCTCCTCTCGCGCACGCATCCGGGCTTCCTGGTGCGGCTGTTCGAGACCGAGATCCCGGAGATCGCGGAGGGCATCGTGCTGGTCAAGGGGGCGGCCCGCGAGCCGGGCGAGCGGGCCAAGGTGGCGGTGGCGTCGACCAAGCGCGACGTGGACCCGATCGGGGCGTGCGTGGGCCTGCGCGGCACCCGCATCCAGGTCATCAGTCGCGAGCTGCGCGGCGAGAAGATCGACATCGTCGAGTGGTCGCCCGATCCGGCCGTCTTCGTGGCGCGGGCCCTGTCGCCGGCCAAGGTCTCCTCGGTCACGGTGGAGGAGCGGCCGGAGGGCGAGGAGAGCGACGAGCTGCGCTCGGTGCTGGTGGTCGTGCCCGACAACCAGCTCTCGCTCGCCATCGGTAAGAAGGGGCAGAACGCCCGGCTCGCCGCCAAGCTGACCGGCTTCCGCGTCGACATCAAGAGCGAGGGCGAGGTCGAGGAGGAGCGGCGGCGCGAGGAGGAAGAGCGCGCGGAGGGCCGCCAGAATCTCGTCCACCTGCCGGGGGTTGGCCCCCAGCTCGTGGAGAAGCTGGTCGAGGTCGGGCTGCACTCGCCGGCCCGAATCGTGGCCGCGGGCTTGCCCGCGTTGCAGGCGGTGCCGGGCGTAGGGGAGACGAAGGCGTCCTCGATCCTGGCCGCCGCGACCGCGTGGGTCGCCGAGCATCCGGCCCCGGTGGCGACCGAGCCGTCCACCGCGGACGACGGGGCCGGCGGGTCGGAGGTCGAGCCGAGCCCGCTCGAGCGCTGAGCGGTCGAGGCGGTCGGCCGGAGCGGACCTGCATCGCGTGTCGCACCGTGCGACCGCGGGCGGAGCTGATCCGGCTGGTGCGGGACGAAGCGGGGAACGTGCGGGTGGATCGTGACGGCGTTGCGGCGGGACGGGGCGCGTACATGTGCGCCGTCGCCGAGTGCGTGGAGAAGGCGCTGCAGGCGGGGCGGCTGGGGCATGCGTTCAAGCGGCCGAGCCGTCCGCCGCAGGAGAGTTCGGTAGTCATTCTCGCGAGCTGGCTCGCGAGCTGGAAGGGGAGGTAATCGCGCGTGGCGGCACGGGTAAAGGTCATCGACCTGGCGAAGGAGCTGGGCGTCACCAGCAAGGACTTGATCGTGGCGCTCGAGGGCATGGGCCACAAGGGCATGCGGGCCATGAGCCCGCTCCTCGCCGCGCAGGCCAACGAGCTGCGGGTCAAGCTCGGCCGCGGGCGCGAGCTGCCCGCGGAGGCGAAGCCCAAGCGCGCTCCCAAGCCGAAGCCGGCCGAGGGCGACGCGGTCGCGGCCGCGCCCAAGAAGAAGCCCGCGGGCGACGGCACTCCCGCGCGCGGCAAGAAGGCGGCGGACAAGGTCGGCGAGGAGGCCCCCGCGGCGGTCGAGCTCGTGCCGAGCCCGTCACCCGAGGTGGCCAAGCCGGCCGCTACGATCTTCCGGCCCTCGCCGAGCCTGGTTCCGCCGGCCGCGCCCGAGATCGCGCCCGCGCCGCCGATCGTCCCCGCGGCCACCGTCGCGCCGCCGCCCGCGCCCGCCGCGCCGCCTCGGCCGGTCACGCCGCCGGCCCCGCCGGTGCGTCCGGCCGCGGTGAGCCCCGCGCCGTCGGTGCTGCGCCCGGCGCCGCCCGCCCCCCCGCGGCCGATGACGCCGCCCGCGCCCGCGCGTCCGGCCGCGGCGCCCGCTGCGCCGCCTCGGCCTGCCGCGCCGCCGGCGCCCGCGCGCCCGGCTGCGCCGCCGGTCCCGGCCCGCCCGGCCGCCGCGGCGGCTCCCGCCGCTCCGGTGTCGCCCACGCCGACCCGGCCGACGCCGTCCACGATCCCGCCGCCGCCCGAGCCCCCGCAGGAGATCAAGCGCGAGCTCGTCAAGCTGCCGGAGTCGGTCACGGTCGGAGAGCTGGCTGCCGCGATGCGGCGGAAGTCCACCGAGGTGATCAAGGCCCTGCTCGATCTGGGCGTGATGGCCACCGTCAACGAGGTGCTCGACCCCACCGCGGCCAAGCTGGTGGCGGACCGCTTCCACTTCGACGTGGAGGTGCGCTCGCTCGAGGGCGATCTGCTCGAGGAGGAAGAGTCCGACCCCGCCCAGCTGCGCACGCGGCCGCCGGTGGTCACGGTCATGGGCCACGTCGACCACGGCAAGACGTCGCTGCTCGACGCGATCCGCACCACCAAGGTGGCGGAGCGCGAGTTCGGCGGCATCACCCAGCACATCGGCGCCTACCAGGTCGACACGAGCCACGGCAAGGTCACCTTCCTCGACACCCCGGGCCACGAGGCCTTCACCGCGATGCGGGCCCGCGGGGCTCAGGCCACCGACATGGTGATCCTGGTGGTCGCGGCCGACGACGGAGTGATGCCCCAGACGGTGGAGGCGATCAACCACGCCAAGGCGGCCAATGTGCCGATCCTGGTGGCGGTGAACAAGATCGACAAGCCGGGCTCCGATCCGGACCGGGTGAAGCGCGAGCTGGCCAACCAGGGGCTGGTGCCGGAAGACTGGGGCGGCCAGACCATCTTCATCCACACCTCGGCCAAGCGGGGCGACGGAATCCCGCAGCTCCTCGAGATGACCGCGCTGCAGGCCGAGATCCTCGAGCTGCGCGCCAATCCCGGGCGGTCCGGCCGCGGGGTGATCGTGGAAGGCCGGCTCGATCGCGGCCGAGGCCCGGTGGCCACCGCCCTCATCCAGTCGGGCACCCTCAAGGAGGGCGACGCGGTGGTGGTGGGCTCGCACTCCGGCCGCGTGCGGGCCATGTTCAACGATCGCGGCAAGAAGGTGCCGAGCGCGGGCCCCTCGGATCCGGTCGAGATCCTCGGCCTCTCCGGCGTGCCTCAGGCGGGCGACACCATGCTGGTGGTCTCCGACGAGCGCAAGGCCCGGCAGATCGCCACCGTGCGCAGCGAGCGCGATCGCCTGAAGGGCAAGGGCGCGACCCGGATCACCCTCGAGGACCTGCACAAGCAGATCGCGGCGGGCGAGATCAAGGAGCTGCGCCTGGTCATCAAGGCCGACGTACAGGGCTCGGTGGAGGCCCTCACCGAGTCGCTCGAGCGCCTCTCGACCGACGAGGTCAAGCTCAAGGTCATCCACAGCTCGGTGGGCGGGGTGACCGAGTCGGACGTGATGCTCGCGTCCGCCTCCAACGCCATCGTGCTCGGCTTCAACGTGAAGGCGGACCCCAAGGCCACCAGCCAGGCGCAGGCCAACGGCGTGGACATGCGCAGCTACAACGTCATCTACGACGCGATCAACGACGTGAGGGCCGCGCTGTCCGGCATGCTCGCGCCCGAGATCCGCGAGGCGGTGCTGGGCCGCGCCCAGGTGCGCCAGCTCTTCCCGATCTCCAAGGTGGGCACCATCTACGGCTCGTCGGTCACCGAGGGCAAGATGGTCCGCGGCGCGCGGACCCGCATCAAGCGCGGCGAGACCGTGCTGGGCGAGAGCACGATCAGCTCGCTCAAGCGGTTCAAGGACGACGTGCGCGAGGTGCTGCAGGGGCTCGAGTGCGGCATCGGCATCGAGGGCATCAAGGGCGTGCAGCCCAACGACGTCATCGAGGCCTTCACCACCGAAGAGGTCGCCCGCACCCTGTAGGGCGTCGACCAGTGTCGGGAGCGCGGGTGGCGGTCGGCACCGTCGAGCTGCACCTGCCGGACATCGGATCACTCAAGGGCAAGCGCCACGCCCTGAAAGGGCTCAAGGACACCCTGCGCCGCCGCTTCGAGATCTCGGTCGCCGAGGTGGACCACCACGACGTCTGGCAGCGCGCGACCCTGGCCCTGGCGTGCGTCTCCGGCGACTCCCGCCACGCCAACGAGGTCATCTCCAAGGCGATGGATTACATCGAGGACCACGTGGACGGCTGGGTGACCGACGTCCAGGTCGAGATCCTCTAGCCGCGCGACGAGCGCCCCATGCAAGCCAAGCGGCTCGAGCGGGTCAACCAGCTGATCAAGGAAGAGATCTCGATGCTCGTCCAGCGCCAGCTCAAGGACCCGCGCCTGGGCTTCGTCACCGTGACCGAGGTGGAGACGAGCCCGGACCTCAAGCACGCGAAGGTCTACGTGTCGGTCCTGGGCCCGGAGGCGCAGTGGGAGAAGTCGTTCCAGGCGCTCGAGAGCGCACGCGGCTTCGTGTGGAGCTGGCTCCGCCGGCACCTCGATCTGCGCACCACGCCGGAGCTGCTCTTCCGCCCCGACCGCTCGATGGAGCACGCTGCCCACATCCAGTCGCTGCTGGCCGAGCTGCGCGCCAAGAGCGCGAGCGAGGCGGAGGGCGAGTGAGGTGAGCGAGCCGATCGCGCCCGGCCTCACCGTGGTGGCCGAGCAGCCGCCCGCGCCGCTGCTCGACGCGCTCCGCCGCCCCCGCGGCGACGCCCTCATGCTCGGCCACGTCCATCCCGACGGCGACGTGCTCGGCACCCTCCTCGGGCTCGGACTCGCCATGGAGGCGGCGGGCTGGACGGTGAGCTACGCGGGCCCGGACCCGGTGCCCGCGGTGCTCGACTTCATCCCGGGCGGCGATCGCTGGCAGGTGTGGCGGACCGCCCCGCGCCACTTCGACACCATCGTGCTCACCGACTGCCCGAACGACGGGCGCACCGAGGGGCTGCTCGCCGGGGTGCGCGGGCCGGCGAGCCAGGTGCTGAACATCGATCACCACCCGGACAATCGCCGCTACGGCACGATCAACTGGATCGACCCGACCGCGGCCGCGACCGGCGAGATGATCCACGACCTGCTGGTCGCCCTCGGCTGGCCGATCCGCCCCGAGACCGCGCTCGGGCTCTACACCGCGGTGCACACCGACACCGGCTCGTTCCGCTACTCGAACACCACCCCGCGCACATTCCGGATCGCGGCCGCGCTCACCGCGGCGGGGGCCCAGCCCGCGCTCGTGACCGACCGGCTCTACCAGCGACGGCCGAAGGACGCGCTCACCGTGCTGGGCGGCATTCTCGCCCGGGTGGAGGTGAGCGACGACGGGCGGGTGGCGACCCTCACCGTGCCCGAGGGCGTGGCCTCCGAGGAGTTCATGGCCGCGGAGGACCTGGTGACCTACCCGCGCTCGATCGCGGGGGTGAAGGTCGCGGTGCTGCTGCGCGCGGAGCCGGACGGGCGGGTGAAGGCGAGCATCCGCGGCAAGGGCGAGGTGCCGGTGAACCGCATCGCGCATCGCTTCGGCGGCGGCGGGCACGAGAACGCGGCGGGCTGCACCTTGCCTGGCCCGCTCGATGCGGCCAAGGCCACCCTGCTGGCCGCGGTCCGCCAGGCCCTCGACGGCGGGGCGGCGTGAGCGATCGTCACCGCGCCGGCATCCTGCCGGTCGAGAAGGGGCCGGGCGTCACGTCGTTCCAGGTGGTGGCCCATCTGCGCCGCGTGCTCCGCGCGCCGCGCATCGGCCACGGCGGCACGCTCGACCCGGCCGCGACCGGCCTGCTGCCGATCCTGGTCGGCGAGGCCACCAAGCTGACCCCGTACCTGGTGGACCTCGACAAGGAGTACGTGGCCACCGTGCGCCTCGGGGTGACCACCGAGAGCCAGGATCTCTCCGGCGCGGTGCTCGAGACGCGGGCGGTGCCGTCGCTCGACGCGGCGGCGATCGAGGCCGCGCTCGCGCCGTTCGTGGGAGTGATCCGCCAGGTGCCGCCGATGTTCTCGGCCCTCCGGCGCGGGGGCAAGCGCCTCTACGAGCTGGCCCGCCAGGGCGTGGAGGTCGATCGCGAGCCGCGCGAGGTCACGGTTTACTCGATCCGCCTGGTCTCGATGAGCCTGCCCGACTTCGTGATCCACGTCCGGTGCGGCAAGGGCACCTACGTGCGCACGCTCGCCGCGGACGTGGGCGCGGCCCTCGGCTGCGGCGCCGCGCTCGCCGGCCTCGTCCGCACGCGGGTCGGACCGTACGCGCTCGACGCCGCGGTCACCTGGGACGAGGTGCGCCAGGCCCGCAACGGCGACGGCCTCTGGCCGCGCCTCCTGCCGCCCGACTCGGCCCTCGCCGGCCTCGCCCCGGTGCGCCTCGACGCATCCGGTGCGCGGGCCTTCGCCCACGGGCAGGCGGTGCCGGTGCCCGGCCGGGTGACGGGCTGGCTGCGCGTGTACGGGTCCGACGACGCGCTGCTCGGCGTGGGGCAGGGGCTCGGGGATCGGGTGAAGCCTGAACGACTGCTGCATGCGGATCCTCAAGGGTCTCCCGTCCTACCCGCCTGAGCTGCGGCCCTCGGTGGCCGCGCTCGGCGCGTTCGACGGCATCCACCTGGCCCACGCCAAGATTCTCGACACCGCGGTGGCGCGCGCCCGGGTCCTCGGCGTGTCCGCGGTCGCGTGCACCTTCGACCCGCATCCCGCCGCGGTGCTGCGGCCGGCGCAGGCGCCCGCTCCCATCGCGACCCTCGAGGAGAACCTCGCCCGCATCGCCGAGCGCGGGCTCGACGCGACGCTGGTCGTCCCGTTCACCCGTGAGCTCGCCCGCGTGGAGGCGGAGGACTTCGTGGACGAGGTTCTCGTGCGCACGCTGGGCGCGCGCGAGGTGGTGGTGGGCTTCAACCACACCTTCGGGGCCGGAGCGCGCGGCACCGCGGCCCTGCTGCTGGAGCTGGGCGCGCGCCGCGGCTTCGCGACCCACGTGCTGCCGCCGCTGCAGGTCGACGGGCTCACCGTGTCCTCCAGCGCCATCCGCGAGGCGCTGAAGGACGGCGACGTGGACCTGGCGCGCGCCCTCCTCGGGCGGCCCTACTCGGTCTCCGGCGTGGTGAAGCGGGGGGCCGGGCGGGGGCGCACGCTCGGCTTTCCCACCGCGAACCTCCAGCCGGACCGTCCGCTCGTGCTGGCCGCCGGGGTCTACGCGGCGCGCGCCCGGTGGGACGGGGGGCGCGCTGACGCGGTGGTCAACCTGGGCTACCGGCCGACCTTCGAGGAGTCGCAGTACTGGATCGAGGCCTACCTCTTCGACTTCTCGGGCGACCTCTACGACCGCCCCCTGACCCTCGACTTCGTGCGCCGGATCCGGCCGGAGAAGAAGTTCGCGGGGGTCGAGGAGCTGAAGGCCCAAGTGTTCGCGGACATGGAGGAGGCCCGGCGCCTGCTCCGGGCCCAGCCGCCGGTCCCATGAGTTGAACCCCCAGAGGGCGCATGATACACTCCGGGCTGTCTTGACGCGGGTTTGAGCGGTTCACGAACCCGTCCCAACGGAGCCGCAGGCGGGCCCTGGGGACGTGGCGATTGGGGGGGGAACCCCCGGGAGGATCCCGGCATGCGGCTGTCTCCGGACAAGAAGAAGGGCCTGATCGAGCAGTTCAAGGTGCACGAGGGCGACACCGGCTCGCCCGAGGTGCAGATCGCGCTCCTCTCCGAGCGGATCAACGGCCTCACCGATCACTTCAAGACCCACCAGAAGGACCACCACTCCCGCCGCGGCCTCCTGATGCTGATCGGCAAGCGGCGGGGCCTGCTCGAGTACCTGCGGAAGAAGGACACCGAACGCTACCGAGTCGTCACGGAAAAGCTCGGGATTCGCAAGTGACCGCGGATTCCGATTGGATCGGATCTACCATTTGCCCGGCCCGGCCGGGTCCCTCTCGAAGTCGCACCTACCCAAGCTGGAGGACGCTGACCGTATGACACCTCACTCTGTGCAGATCAAGATCAACAACGCATCCCTGTCCATCGAGACCGGCAAGGTCGCCAAGCAGGCCGACGGGTCCGTCGTCGTCCGCTGCGGCGGCACCGTGGTGCTGTCCACCGCGGTCGCGTCGCGGACCGCCATGGAAGGCCGCGACTTCCTGCCGCTGACCGTCGAGTATCGCGAGCGGGCGTACGCGGGCGGCCGCATCCCGGGCGGATTCTTCAAGCGGGAAGGGCGCCCCGACGAGAAGGAGACGCTGACCTGTCGCCTGATCGACCGGCCGCTCCGGCCGCTCTTCCCCAAGGGTTTCCGCAACGAGATCCAGATCATCAACCTGGTGATCTCGGCGGACAACGAGAACGACCCCGACGTGCTCGCCATGATCGGCTCTTCCTGTGCGATGGCGCTCTCCGGGATCCCGTTCGCGGGCCCGGTGGGGGCGGTGCGGGTGGCGCTGGTAGACGGCAAGCTGGTCGCCAACCCCACCTACAAGCAGGTGGCCGCCTCCCCGCTCGAGCTCGTGATGGCGGGCAACGAGGATGCGATCCTGATGGTGGAGTCGGGCGGCAAGGAGATCGCCGAGGAGCAGATGCTCGAGGCGCTGGCCTTCGGCCACGAGCGCTGCAAGGAGCTGACCCGCATCCAGAAGGAGCTGGTGGCGCGGGCCGCGAAGCCCCGCTGGGCCTTCGAGGCCGCGGGCGTCGACCCCGCGCTCCAGGCACGCGTGAAGGAGCTGGCCTCGGCCAAGGTGGAGCAGGCGCTCTCGGTGCACGAGAAGCAGGCCCGGGCGAAGGCGCTGGACGCGATCTTCGAGGAGATTTTCTCTGCCGTCGGTGGCGACGAGACCCAGCGCGCCAAGGTGCGCGAGGCCTTCGAGAAGGTCGAGAAGATCGAGGTGCGCCGGCTGATCGTGGAGAAGGGGATCCGGGTGGACGGCCGCAGCGTCAAGGAAGTGCGGCCGATCTGGAGCGAGGTGGAGTACCTGCCGCGCGCCCACGGCTCCGCCCTCTTCACCCGCGGCGAGACCCAGGCCCTGGTGTCGGCCACGCTCGGCACCAAGGACGACGAGCAGAAGATCGAGTCGTTCGAGGGCAACGGCTACCGCCGCTTCATGCTCCACTACAACTTCCCCTCGTTCTCGACCGGTGAGGTCAAGCGGTTCGGGAGCGCGGGCCGGCGCGAGATCGGCCACGGAGCGCTCGCCCAGCGCGCGGTGGAGGCGGTGCTGCCCACCCGTGAGGAGTTCCCCTACACGATCCGGGTGGTATCGGACATCCTCGAGTCCAACGGCTCTTCGTCGATGGCCACCGTGTGCGGGGCCTCGATGGCCCTGATGGACGCGGGGGCGCCGCTCAAGGCGCCGGTCGCGGGCATCGCGATGGGCCTGGTCAAGGAGGGCGACAAGGTCGGGATCTTGACCGACATCATGGGGAGCGAGGACCACTACGGCGACATGGACTTCAAGGTCGCCGGCACCGAGAAGGGGATCACCGCGCTCCAGATGGAC
>DASZJM010000589.1:0-1693 GCA_035948165.1 Candidatus Methylomirabilota bacterium | reverse complement strand
CCGGGAGTGGAGGCGGGCCCGGTGGCCATCTCAGGCGAGCCTCGAGCCGTGCGCGGTCTCCTCGTCGGTCACCGGGCGACGGCCGCGCAGGAAGTCGAAGTCGACGCCCTCGTCGGCCTGCAGCACGTGATCGAGGAACATGCGCAGATAACCGCTCGTGACGCCGTCCGGCCGCGGCCGCCACGCCGCCCGCCGCCGCGCGATCTCCTCGTTGGCCACCCGCAGGGTGAGCCGGCGCTCCGGCACGTGCAGCTCGATCTCGTCGCCGTCCTGCACCAGGGCCAGCGGCCCGCCGACCGCGGACTCGGGGGTCACGTGGAGCACCACGGTGCCGTACGAGGTGCCGCTCATGCGCGCGTCCGAGATGCGCACCATGTCCTTCACGCCGGCGCGCAGCAGCCGGGCGGGCACCGGCGCGGCGCCCCACTCCGGCATGCCGGGGCCGCCCTTGGGCCCGGCCTGCTTGAGCACCAGCACCGAGCGCTCGTCGATGGACAGCGAGGGGTCGTCGATGCGCCGCTCGAGATCGCGATGATCCTCGAAGACCACCGCGCGGCCCCGATGCGTCATCAGGTGCGGCGAGGCGGCCGACTGCTTGAGCACCGAGCCGCCGGGGCAGAGGTTGCCGGTGAGGATGACCGTCCCGCCCTCCGGCTGGAGCGGCAGCGAGAGCGGCCGGATCACGTCGGTGTCGTGGCACGGCGCCTCCGCCACGTTCTCGCCGAGGTTCCGCCCGGTCACGGTGAGGGCCTCGTGGTGCAGCATCGGCAGCATCTCGCGCAGCACCGCCGGGACGCCGCCCGCGTAGTAGAAGTCCTCCATCAGGTACTTGCCGGAGGGCCGCACGTTGGCGAGGAGCGGCGTGCTCCGCGACAGCTCGTCGAAGCGCCGGAGCGGCAGCGGCACGCCGGCGCGGCCCGCGAGGGCCACCAGATGCACGATCGCGTTGGTGGAGCCGCCGAGCGCCATGTCGGCGCGGATCGCGTTGTCGAACGCGGCCGCGGTGAGGATCTCGGAGGGCTTGGGCCCGCGGGCGAGCGCTATCTCCACCGCGCGGCGGCCCGACATCTCGGCCAGCGCGAGGCGGCGCGAGTCGGGGCCGGGGATGGCCGCGTTGCCGGGCAGGGCCAGGCCCAGCACCTCGGCCATGGCCGCCATCGTGGAGGCGGTGCCCATCACCATGCAGTGGCCGGTCGAGCGCGAGAGGCAACCCTCGACCTCTGACCACATGTCGTCTGTGATCTGGCCAGCCCGTTTCTGGGCCCAGATCTTGCGCGCGTCGGTGCCCGAGCCGAGCTCCTGGTTGCACCACACGCCCTTCAGCATCGGCCCGCCGGTCACCATGATCGCGGGCACGTCGGCGGACGCTGCGCCCATCAGCATGGCCGGCGTGGTCTTGTCGCAGGCGGCCAGCAGGACCACCGTATCGAGCGGGTAGGCGCGGATGCACTCCTCCACGTCCATCGCCATCAGGTTGCGGAAGAGCATGGTGGTGGGCTTCATGAGGATCTCGCCCAGCGAGATCACCGGGAACTCGACCGGGAAGCCGCCCGCGCTCCACACCCCGCGCTTGACCGCCTCGGCGACCTGGCGCAGGTGCGCGTTGCAGTTGTTGAGCTCGGACCACGAGTTGCAGATGCCGATCACCGGGCGGCCGTCGAAGACCGCGTCGCTGAAGCCCTCGGCCTTCAGA
>DASZJM010000588.1:0-1620 GCA_035948165.1 Candidatus Methylomirabilota bacterium | reverse complement strand
TGCAGTTGGCGGTGATTAAGGCTCATCGGGTCCTCCTATGGCTGCCGACCCGGGGGTGCGGGTCCTGGTGTCCGCAGGACTCGCACCCCGGGCGTTCAGCGGCGGGCGGGACGGCGCATGGCGACGACGGCCAGGCCGACGGCCGCCAGGGCGATGAGCACGCCGCCGGCCACGCTGTTGGACCAGAACATCGAGTCGGCGATGGAGAACTTCTGGCTGAGGATGGGCCCGGCGATGATCAGCCAGGCGCCCAGCAGCGCGTTGCCGACCTGGAGGCCGGCGAACCCGCGGGGGCTGACCAGGGCGAAGGCGCCCAGCCCGGCCACCGCCAGCCCGGAGATCAGGTTGACCGTGTTGGCGTTGGTGCCGCCGTTCTGCAGCGTGAGGAACCACGGGGACAGGGCGACCCAGACCCCGGTCAGCAGCCCGAGCACGGCGGCCGCCTGAGCGCCGATGTCGCGCGAGGTGGCCGGAAGCGCGTACTCGGCTAGGCCGGGGGTCGCGGCCATAACGGCCGGGGTGGAAGCGCCGTTGGACTCCGGGCGGCGGATGAGTGGAGTCGACATGAGGAGTTCCTTTCTCGGTGTGCTCATTCGCTACCGAGCCTCACGCCTGACTGGGTGAATCGGCGTCGCACAGTCTGTGCGATCGGCGGTTCAGCTGGGCAGTCGGTGCGGAGAGGGCGCGAGCAAGCCGAGGGCACGGGCCCGCTGCACGGTCTCGTGGCGGGTATGCGTGCCGAGCTTGGCGTACAGGTGGCGCATGTGCGTCTTGACCGTGTACCAGGACAGGAAAAGCTCGTCGGCGATCTCACGCGCGGACAGGTCAGTGGGCAGGTAGCGCAGGACGCGGGTTTCGCTCTCGCTAAGCGGCTCGCTCGGCGAGGGCAGTTCTCCGGGGGGTTTCCCGGGGGCTGGCACCGATCTGCTCGCCCCACCCAGCAGGTTCAAGATCTCGGAGATCAGCGAGGCGTGGACAGTGCGATGCCGGGGATGGCGCTCGAGCAGGCCCGGAACGGGGTGCAGCAGGAACGGCAGGATCGCGCCGTCGGACTCGGCGATATCCAGCGCCCGCTCCAGGGCACGCCCGGCGGCATCGGAGTCGCCGAGGGCATCTTGCGCGGTCGCCTCCAGGACAAAGGCCTCGCTCAGCGAGGCCCGGCGGGTTACCGGGGCGGAGCCGTCGAGGACGGGCTCCAGGGTCAGGGCCGCGGCCCGCGGGTCGCCCTCGGCCAGGCGCAGCGTGGCCAGGGCGGCGCGCATCTCCCCGGTTTCGCGCTCCTTGTCATCGAGCTCGGCGAGGATCTGCTCGGCGCGTTCGGCCGCGCCCGTCCGGACCAGGGTCTGCAGGAGCGCCGAACGGACCTGGGTGGCGAGCGGGTGGGGCCCGACGAGCCGCGCCGCCTGCCGCTCGGCGGCCCGGAAGGCGGCCAGGGCGTCTTCCGCGCGGCCGCTCGCGAGCTCGAAGTGCGCCCGGACATAGCGGAGCCCGAGCGCCGCGGCGGGCTCGGCCTCCGCTCTGGAGGCCCGCTCGGCCCGCTGGATCCACGGCTCTGCTTCGGCCAGCCGTCCCCGCCACACCAGCGCGGCGCCCAGCATCAGGTAGGCGTCACCGGTGAGC
>DASZJM010000587.1:0-2651 GCA_035948165.1 Candidatus Methylomirabilota bacterium | reverse complement strand
AAGGTCGCGTGGGGCATCCACGACATCGTCAACGAGAACATGGCGGGGGCCGCGCGCGTGCACATCGCCGAGCGCGGGCGGGACCCGCGTGACTACGCGCTGCTCTGCACCGGTGGCGCGGGGCCGGTGCACGCCTACTCGGTGGCGCGCAAGCTCGGGATCGGGCGTGTGATCTGCCCGCCGTCGGCCGGGGTGGCCTCCGCGCTCGGGCTCCTGGTGGCGCCGGCCCGGGTGGACCGCGGGGCCACCGTCGGCATCCGGCTCGATCGAGGCAGCATCGCGGAGCTGGAGGGCGCCTTCGCGCGCCTCGAGGAGCAGGCGCGCGCGGTGATGGCAGAGACCGGGCTCAAGCTCGAGTCGGCCACGGTGGAGCGGCTGGCCGACGGGCGCTTCATGGGCCAGGGCTTCGACCTGGTGGTCCCGCTGCCGGCCGGGCCCTACGAGGACAGCGATCAAGGGCGCGCGGTCTTGCGCGGCGCCTTCGAGGGCGCGTACCGCGAGAAGTTCGCGCTGACGCCGCCCGGCGTGCCGGTGGAGTTCATCAACATCCGGGTGGCGGTGCGCGCGCCCGTGTCGGGCAGCGAGGTGGTGCTCGCGGGGCGTCCGGGTGCGGGCGCACGGGCCGCGCTCAAGGGCACGCGGCGTGCCTACTTCCCGGGCGCCGACGGCTGGGTGGAGACCGCGGTGTACGACCGTTACCGGCTCGGCGTGGGGGACCGGCTGAGCGGCCCCGCGGTGGTGGAGGAAGAGGGCTCCACGCTCGTCATCGGCCCGGACGCGACCGCGGAGGTGGCCGGCAGCGGCAACATCGTGATGACCCTCTTGACGGTCCCTTGACGAGCCCGACCCGCCATTCGTCGTCCTCTTGACGCACCGAGGGTATCCAATCGGGTGAGGGATGCCCCTCGAGGAGGACACGGTCATGAGCGTCACGGCGCGCAACCGCTTCGCGGCGGCCGCCGATCATTCGGTTGCGACGTTCGCGCGGAAGACGGTGGTCGTGAAGTACGGCGGGGCGGCGATGGAGCGAGTGCGCCTGCTGGAGGGCTTCTTCCAGGACGTGGCCGCGCTCCGGTCGGCGGGAGTGGACCTCGTCGTGGTCCACGGGGGCGGACCCCAGATCAACCGGTTGATGGAGGAGTCGGGCAAGACCCCGCGATTCGTCGACGGCGTGCGGGTCACGGACGACGAGACCATGGAGCTCGTCGAACGGGCCCTGCGGCAGGTCAACCACGAGATCGAGCAGCTGATCAACCGGCACGGGACCCGCGCGATGGGCCTGAGTGCCTGGTCGGGCGAGGTCATTCACGCCTGCCACCGGATGCATCTCCTGCCGACCGGTGAGTCCGTCGATCTCGGGCGCGTCGGGGACGTGACCGGGGTGGACACGACTCCCATCCGGGCCCTGCTGGATCGCGGCGTGGTCCCCGTTCTCGGCCCGATCGGAGTCGGGCCCGATCATCGAACGTACAACATCAACGCGGATCTGGTGGCCGGCGAGGTCGCGGCGGCCATGGGCGCGGCGCTCGTGGTCTACCTCACGGACGTGCCCGGGATCCTGGACCGCTCCGGCTGCCGCTTCCGGCGGCTGAGCCGCTGGGCCGCCGACTCGCTGGTGCGGGACGGAGTGATCGACGGCGGGATGCTGCCGAAGATCGAGGGAGCGGTCAGGGCGTTGAAGGGCGGCGCCGGGCAGGCACAGATCATCGATGGACGGATCCCGCACGCGCTGCGCCTGGCCCTCCGGACGCCGCACCGCGTGGGCACCGAGATCGTTCTCTAGTCCGCCGCGCGCGTTGCGATGCGACCGGGAGATCTCCACGCGACGCGGGTAGGGTCGGCGGAGGCGGCCGGCGATGGGGTCTCCGCAGGTGCGCGCGCCCGCTAGAACCGCAGCGTCACGTCCACGCCTCCGATGACCGCGTAGTCCTTCTTGCCCAGATCGAACGCCTTCGCGTTGTAGGAGTGGTAGTAGCCCACCTCGGGCCGGAGCATGATCGACGGACTGAGCTGATAGGTGAAGCCCGCGGTGTGGCTCGAGTAGTTGGTCGCGAACCCGCTCCGCTCGCCGTCCTCGTCCCGCCACCACTCATTGCGGACCGTGAAGAAGCTCTTCTTGGTGGTCTCGAACATGGTGTAGTTCACGAGGCCGTAGGTATACGTGACGCCCGGGATGTCCTTCCCGATGCCACCCCCGCCGCCGAAGGACTTGGTGGGGCCGATGCTGGGCGTGCCGCCGACCACCGCGTCGCGCTGCCACATGAAGTAGCCCTCGGTCTTGGTGTGAATGCCCGGGGTGAAGGTGTGCTGCCACGTGCCCACGAGGTAGTTGAAGTTGTCGTGGCCGGCGTCCTGGCCGTCGACCTTGAAGCGGCGGAACTTGGCATCGTTGATCGAGTTCAGTACCAGGTACACCGAATCGTTGTTGCTGTCGGACACCCAGCGCACCCCGAGCATGCCGGTCGGGGTGGCGCCCACGTACCAGGGGGCCATGTCGGTGCCCGCGTGGAGGGCGGCCTGAATTGTCCAGTTCTTGTTCAGCATGAGGGTGGCCATCACGCCGGTCTGGGTGTAGGTGTCGAACGTGAACAGGAGCGAGTGGGTGCCGAGGTAGTTGTCGGGCCCGAACTGGGTCTCGATGTCGGGCGTGG
>DASZJM010000586.1:0-10568 GCA_035948165.1 Candidatus Methylomirabilota bacterium | reverse complement strand
TCGATGATCGGGTTGACCGGGTAGCCGATCAGAAAGGTGGTACCTTCGCGCTTCAGGATCTCGGCGACTGCAGCGACCGCCTTCATGGGGCCCTCCTGGGGATCTGCTGTAGGATGGGGCCGACTCTAACCCAATCCGCGGATGAAGGGAATCCGGCGGCGAAAGGATCGACGAGGCATGGCTCGGAAGAAGCACACGGTGGGCATCATCGGGCTCGGGTTCGGTCGCGCGCACATCCCCGCGTTCCAGGTGAGCGGATGCGAGGTGGTGGCGCTCTGCCAGCGCAATCAGGAGACGGCCCGATCGGTGGCCGCGCGCTACAACGTGCCGGGCGTGTTCGAGCGCTGGGAGCAGATGCTCGAGGAGGCCAAGCCCGACATCGTGGTGATCGCCTCGCCGCCGAGCCTCCACCGGGAGATCGCGCTACGGGCGCTCGGGCAGGGGGCGCACGTGCTCTGTGAGAAACCGCTCGCGATGAGCGCAGCGGAGGGGCGCGAGATGGTCGAGGCGGCCGCCCGCGCCCAGCGCGTGGCGATGACCTGCTTCAACTGGCGCTTCATCCCGGCGATGCAGCGCTTCCACGCGATGGTGGAGGAGGGCGGAGTCGGCCGGCTCTTCCACGCGGCCGGCCGGTGGCTCGGCGCGCGCTGGGCCGACGAGGCGGCCGCGTCCACGTGGCGCATGGATCGCGCCCAGGCCGGGCACGGGGCGATGGGCGACATGGGCGTGCACCTGATCGACATGGTGCGCTGGAACTTCGGCGAGTTCGCGAAGGTGTCCGCCCAGGCCGGCGTGGCCTACTCGTCCCGCTCGGTGCCGGGCGGCGGCAAGCCGGCCGACGCGGAGGACTTCTGCAGCGTGATGGGCGAGCTGGCCTCGGGTGGGCAGGTGACGCTCTCGGTCAGCCGGGCTGCGCGCGGCGCCAACGAGGCTTCCCTCGAGGCCTACGGTAGCCAGGGCGCGCTCGTCTACCGGCTCGACCGCGACAAGCCCAAGTGGTACGTGGGCGAGCTGCGCGGCGCGGGCGCGAGCGGCACGCTCCAGCCCGTTTCGGTCAAGGCCGGACTGCCTCGCTCGGTCGGGGAGGGTGATCCCATCGAGGTCACCGGCAAGGCCACGATCGCCCCGCTGGTGAAGCGCTTCCTCGAAGGCATCCGCAAGGGGGAGAGCCCGTCGCCCTCGCTCGAGGACGGGCTGCGGGCCCAGCTCGTGCTGGACGCGGTGCTGCGCTCCCTCACGGAAGGGGGCTGGCAGCGCGTCGAGTCCGCGTGACGCCGGCGCGTCCCGGTCTCCGCGTCGGCGTCATCGGTGAGGGCGTATGCTCGCGCCGGGTGGCGGCCCTCGCCGAGCGCGTGGGTCGCGCCATCGCGGAGGCCGGCGCGGTGCTGCTGTGCGGGGGCCTCGGCGGCGTGATGGAGGCGGCCGCACGAGGGGCCGCCCGATCCGGCGGGCTGGTGGTCGGCGTGCTGCCTGGCTTCGAAGCCCGCGACGCCAATCGCTGGGTCGGCGTGCCGATCGTGACCGGCATGGACCAGGCGCGCAACGTGATCCTGGTGCGCTCGTCGGATGCCGTCATCGCGGTCGGCGGGCGATACGGCACCCTGTCCGAGATCGCGCTCGCGCTGAAGCTGGGGCGGCCGGTGGTGGGACTCGGCACCTGGCGCCTGGCCCAGCCGGAGGGCCGTCGGGTTCCGTTGCCGAGCGCCCGGACTCCCGAGGAGGCGGTCGCGCACGCGCTGCGCGCCGCGCGGCGAGCGGGCGGCGTCCGCCGCCGCGGCTGGCTCGTCTAGCCCTTGACCGCCCCCGCGGTGAGGCCCGCCACGTAGTACTTCACGAAGAACGAGTACACGAGGGCGACCGGGATCGACCCCAGCAGCGCGCCCGCCATCAGCTGGCCCCAGTAGAAGGCGTCCCCCCGGATCAGCTCGCCCACCACGCCGATCGGCACGGTGCGCACGCTCGACTTGCTGAGGAAGAGGAGCGCGTAGAGGAACTCGTTCTGCGACAGCGTGAAGGCGAAGATGCCGGCGGACAGGAAGCCGGGCAGGCAGAGGGGGAGGATGATCCTGGTCATGGCGCGCCAGCGGCTGGCCCCGTCGATCATGGCCTGCTCCTCGAGCTCCTTCGGCACCGTCTTGAAGTAGCCCATCAGGAGCCAGGCGATGAAGGGCACGAGCAGCGTCGGATAGGTGAGGATCACCGCGCTGAGCGTGTTGCCCAGCTTCATCCGGCCGACGAGATCGGCCATCGGCACGAACAGCAGGGTCTGGGGAATCAGGTACGTCACCGCCACCGCGATGGCCAGCAGCGGCGCGCCGCGGAACCGCATGCGCGCGAGCGGATAGGCCAGCATGCACCCGAGCAGGAGCGAGATGCCGGTCGCGATCACCGCCACCAGCATGGTGTTGGCGACCCAGGTCAGGAAGTTGGTCTCCCGGAGCAGGTCGATGTAGTGGACGAGGGACGGGTGCTGGATCGTCAACGGATTCGCCTTCGGGTTGTAGAGCTCCGCGTTCGTCTTGAGCGACGTGGCCGCCATCCAGGTGAACGGAAACAGCGCGATCACGATGAACGCGAGCAGCGGCAGCCAGAGACCGAGAAGCCGCTTGCGCCAGGTCAGCTCGCCGACCATTTGCTCATTCCTGGCGGATCAGTCCTTGCGCACGTAGAGGGTGAGCAGGACGAGCAGGAGGCCCAGCACCGGCACCATGCTGAGCGCCACCGCGGAGCCGAGCCCCATCTGTCCCGCCCCCATGCTGAGGCTGTAGGCGTAGGTCGCCATCAGGTGCGTGGAGTTGGCGGGGCCGCCGCCGGTCAGCACGTAGACGAGCTGGAAGTCGAAGAAGGTGATGACGATCGAGAACGTGGTCACGATGAAGATCACGGGCAGGAGCGAGGGCAGCGTGACGTAGCGGAAGCGGCCCCACGTGCCCGCGCCGTCGATGGTCGCCGACTCGTGCAGGTCGACGGGAATGGTCTGCAGGCCCGCGAGGATCGAGATCCCGAAGAAGGGCAGGCCGCGCCACGTGTTGACCATGATGATCGAGATCATCGCCATCGTCGGGGTGCCGAGCCAGGACGGCCCCGTGGTGGCCAGGCCGCTCACCACCAGCATGCGGTTGAACAGGCCCATGCCGGGGTCGAGGATCCACTGCCAGGCCACCGTGCTGAGGACGGTGGGCACGATGAACGGGAGCAGCAGCATGGCCCGCGTGATCGCCTTCATCCGGAAGTCCTGGTTCATCACGAGCGCCATGCCGAGCCCGCCGGCGGCCTTCAGGATGGTCGCGGCCCCCGTGAAGATGATCGTGTTCCGGACCGACTGCCAGAAGATCGGATCGTTGTAGAGCTTGACGAAGTTGCCGAAGCCCACGAACGAGGCGGCGCGGGCCACCTCCTTGTGGAAGAAGCTCAGGTACACCCCGTAGAAGAACGGGTAGCCCAGGAACAGCAGCAGGAACAGCAGAGGGGGCGTGAGCATGAGCCAGCTGAACACGGACTCGCGCTCCACGAACGCGCGCAACGCGCCCCAGCCGAGCGGCCGGCGGACGGGCGCCGCGAGCGCGCCCGTCCGCGAGGCCTCGAGGATCTTGCTCACCAGCTAGCCTTGGGCCTCTCTATCCGTAGATGGTCTTGATCTGCGCCACCGCCTCGGCGATGGCGGTCTTGGTCGGCGTGCCGGTGATGGCCTTGGTGAACATGTCGATCACGATCCAGCGGTTGATCACTTCGCCGTGCTGGCGATTGGCGGGCGCCGGCCACGACGTGAGCTTGCCGGTCTCGAGCACCTTCTGGAACGGCTTGACGCGCGGCTCGATGTCCCACTCCGGCACCTTGTCGAAGGCGTGCAGGTAGGGGGCGAAGTACATGTCGCCCGAGGCGATCCACGGACGGTACTGCTTCGGGTCCATCATCCAGCGCAGGAAATCCTTGGCCGCCTGCGGGTCCTTGCTGTAGCCGAACACGCCGTGCGTCACGGGCACGAGCGCGTGATAGCGCTGACCGTTGGGGCCCTTGGGATTGAGGCCGTGCTCGATCACCTTGCCCATCTCCGGCAGGTCGCGCTTGGCGGAGACCATGATGCTGTAGGCATTGTTGGTGCACGAGATCTGGCTGGTCAGGAACGCCTTGTTGTTGTGCGGGTCCAGCCACCCGATGCAGTCTTCGATGCACGCTTCCTTGTAGAGCCGCTTCACGTACTCCACCGCCTTCGCGGTCTCGCTGCTATCCAGCGCGACCTTCTTGCCGTCCTTGTCCATGACCGTGACGCCGTAGGACCACAGCAGCGGGTAGAGCCAGGAGTAGTTGTCGGCGAAGCCGTGGCCCATGGACATGCCGAACGGATGGCCCTTGGCCTTGAGCTTGATGCCGGCCTCCAGGAACTCGTCCCAGGTCTCCGGGAAGCTCTTGACCCCCGCCTCGTCGAACCAGTCCTTCCGGTAGTTCATCAGCTGGCCGATGTTCCCGTTGGGCACCGACTTCCACTTGCCCTTGTCGATCGACAGGCGCTTGATCTCGTCGTACCACCCGCCCTGCTGCTTGCCCACCTCCTCGGCGATGTCGGACACGTCCACCAGGGCGTCGCGATAGAGCCACTCCTGCTGCACCCAGGCCAGGTCGGCGCCGGTCTTGTTCTCGACCATCGAGACCAGCTGGGGCACCGCGCTGCCGCCCGCGGCCTGGATCTGGTACTCGATCTTGATGCCGGTCGCCTTCTCGTAGGCGGGCGCCATCACGTTCTGGAAGTGCACGTCGAAGTTCTTCACGTAGGAGCTTTCGCGCGCGAACGTGATGGAGACCGGCTTGGCCTGGGCCTGACGGGAAACCCACGGGCCCGCCGCGACGCCGGCGCCCCCGGCGGCGGCGAGCTTCAGAAAGCTACGACGGGTGGGCCTCGACGATGGGAGCTGTGCCATGCAGTTTCCCCCTTGGGAGTGACTTGGATGGCCCAGATCCTGCCCCGGGACGGGGGAATCGTCAAGGGGCCGACTCTAGCGCCTGAGCTTCGTCGTCCAGGTTACCAGCTCGGCGAGCAGCTTGCGGATGAGGTCGCGCGCCGCCTCGTCGGTCAGCTCGCCGCGCTCGTCGAAGCGCTGCGCCGCGCCAGGGATCATCACCTCCGGCTGATTCACCGGATACATGTTGAGGAACACGAAGGTCTGGCGGAGGTGATACTGGGCGCGCGCGCCGCCGAAGACGCCCACCGAGGCGCTCATCACCGCCACCGGCTTGCCCTGCCACGCGCTGTCGCCGTAGGGCCGCGACGCCCAGTCGATCGCGTTCTTCAGCACGCCGGGCACCGAGTAGTTGTACTCGGGGGTGGCGAAGAGGATCGCGTCCGCCGCGCGGATGCGCGCCTTCAGCTCCACCACCCGGGCCGGCGGCTGCTTGTCGAGGTCCTGGTTGTAGGCGGGGATGCCGTCGAGGCCGAAGATGTCGAGCGACACGCCGGGCGGCAGCAGCGACTGGGCCGCCACCAGCGCGTACCGGTTGAAGGACGCCTGCCGCAGGCTGCCGGGGATGCCGAGGATGTTGAGGTCGGCCATCAGAAGCTCGTGAAGACGCCCTTGCCGGTCGTCTGGGTGTCGAAGCGCTTGTAGGCCTCCACCGCCTGGTCGAGGCCGAAGTGCTCGGTGAGGAGCCGGCCCAGCGGGATCTTCCGGTCCGCCACGAACCGCGCGCACTCCCACTGGCCCATGCTGCTGAAGGTCCACGAGGCCACCAGGGTGAGCTGCTTGCGGATCAGGTCGCCGCTGATGTCGAAGCTGGTGGCGCCGCCCTCGCCCACGAAGCACATGCGGCCCCAGGTGGCGGCGCTCTTCACCGCGGCGACCCGCGGCTCGGGCAGGCCGGTGCAGTCCATGGTGGCCTCCGCGCCTTCGCCGCGGGTCAGCTCTTTGATCGCCTTCACCGGATCGGTCTCGCGCGAGTTCACCACCGCGTCGGCGCCCAGCTCCCGGGCCAGGTCGAGCCGCTCCTTCGCGATGTCCACCGCGATCACCCGCGCGCCCATCGCGGATCCGAGCATGGTGGCGGAGAGGCCGACCGGGCCCTGGCCGAACACCGCGAGGGTGTCGCGCCCCGAGACGTCGAGGCGCTTGAGCGCGCCGTAGGCGGTGCCGGTGCCGCACGAGACGGCGGCGCCCTCCTCGAAGGAGAGCTCGTCGGGCAGCGGCACGTTGGTGCGGGCCGGCACCTTCAGGTAGCGCGCGTGGGCCCCGTCGCCGGTGACGCCGAACACGGTGATGCCGCTCGCGCAGAGCTGCGACCAGCCGACCCGGCAGTGCTTGCAGCGGCCGCAGCCCGCGTAGTGGTGGTTCATCACCCGCTGGCCCACCCGCGCCTCGGTCTCGCTGACCCCGGACCCGATCGCCGCGATCACCCCGCAGGGCTCGTGCCCGGCGATGACCTGCTTGCCGCTGCCGCCCAGGCCGAGGGCCGCGGCTTCGTTGCCGGCCGCACGGTAGAACTTCAGATCGCTCCCGCACATCCCGGAGGCTTTGATCTCGAGCACGACCTCGTCGGGGCCGGGGGTGGGGTCGGGGAACTCCCGTATCTCGAGCTGGCGATTTCCCGTGAACACGATGCCTCGCATGGACGCCTCCCCCTGACTGCCGTTGTCGTTCGAGCCCGGTGTAGTGTAAAAGATGTGGTGGCCTTGGGCCAGACGCACGCACTCGCTCACCCTCGTGGGAGGCACTCGATGTCCCGGCTCGCTCTGACCCTCGCGCTGACGGCGACGCTCGCCGTCGCGGGGTGCGGACCGCCGCGGGCCGAGCCGCGCACCACCATCGTGAGCGGCGGGCCCCGCGTGCTCTTCGAGGACGACCTGCGGGCGCCCCGCAACTGGCCGGCGGCCACCGGCTCCATCTGCAAGGCCTCCTACGGCGACGGCGGCTACATCGTGGAGAACATCGCGGCCGCCGCCCCCTGCTTGATCGGTCCGGTGCAGCCCGAGGTCTTCCCGGCCTCGGTCCGCATCGAGGTCTCGGCCCGCCAGCGCAAGGGCACGCGCGAGGGCGCCTTCGGCCTCATGTTCGCGAGCCGCGGCGCCGCCGAGAACCGCACCTTCGCCACCCTCGGGCTCACCGCCAACGGGACCTACCGGGTGGCGAGCTGGACCGGCAAGTGGGCCTACCCGGTGCCGCCCACCGCCACCCGGAGCGTCAAGACCGAGTACGGCGCGCTGAACACGCTGGCGGTGGAGCTGCGCGACAAGAGCATCGTGTCGTACGTCAACGGGCGTCCGGTGGCCACCGCCGAGCTGCCCACCGAGGCCTCCGGCACGCTGGCGCTCTACGTGGACCAGCGGGGCATGGAGGTGGTGTTCAGTCAGCTCCGCGTGATCGAGCTACTGCCGCTGCGCTGATCTGAGGTCAGGCGCTCGCGCGCGTGAGCGCCAGCTCGATGTGCTCGGGGGCGGGCTTGCGGGTGCCCGCGTCGACTTCGCGCATCAGCGCCACCACCGCGGCCGAGACCGGGGTCGGCACGCCCAGCTCGCGGCCCTTGTCGACCACGCGCCCGTTCATGAAGTCGATCTCGCTGCGGCGGCCCTTGATCACGTCCTGGGCCATCGACGCGCGCCAGTTGCGGCCCGCGCCCTCCTTGGGCTTGAGCATCGCGTCGAGCTCGGCGTAGACGTCGGGGCGGCCGGCCTGCGCCCACTGCTCGGCCTCGCGGCCGTTGAACTTGGGGATGCGGTAGCCCTGCTTGAGGCCGACCGCGGCCGACTCCTGCGCGATGCGGATGGTGATCTCGCGCCCGCGCGCCTGCTCCGCGATCTCCTTGCTGCCGAGCCCGGTCATGGCCTGCACCGGGTTGCCCATGCAGTTGGCGCAGAGCTTGGACCAGCGCTCGCCCCACAGGTTGTCGGTGGGCCGCGCGCCGTCGATCACGCTCATGATGTCGGCCAGCTCGGTGACCCGCTCGGTAATCCGCCCGTCGTGCTCGCCCGCGCGGAAGACATCGTGGCCCGCGCCCTGACCTTTCTCCATGCCGCGCTCGACCTCGCCCGCCTTCCAGAGGGCCACGCCGATCTTGGACATGATGAGGCCGACCGAGCGCTCCGCTCCCGCGATCCCAGCCACGATCGGATCGTTCCAGCAATTCTGGGCCGAGACCACGTAGCCCTCGGGCTTCAGGTGGGGCAGCGCCATCCAGGTGGCCCACGCGGTGTCGTAGGCCTTCATCGCGATGAACGCGATGTCGAAGTCGGCGCCGAGGCGCTGCAGCTCGTGGACGTGCAGCGCGGTGGGCTGGGCGTCGAAGGGATCGTGCGGGCCGGTCACCGAGATGCCGCGGCGGCGCACCATCTCGACCTGCTCGGGCCACGGGTCCACCAGGGTCACGTCGTGGCCGGCCCGCGCCAGGAACGAGCCGATGTAGCTGCCGATCGCGCCCGCGCCGATGAAGAGCATTCGCTTGGCCATCTGGATGGTCCTCCCAGGCCGGGATCTTAGCGCCGGCCCGGCCCGTTGCCAAGCCGGGGGCGATGGGGCAAGATGCGGAGCATTTCACTCTCCCGGAGGAGGCCCGCATGTCGAGACGTCGCGCGTGGACGATGGGATTGGCGCTGGTGGCCGTGCTGCTGGTATCCGTCGCCGTCGCGGCGCCGCCGAAGGACGCGATGGTGATCGGGCTGCTCGCCGAGCCGGTCACCATGGACCCGCCCCAGATCACCGACCTGAACTCGACCCGGGTGATCAAGCGGATGTTCGAGGGGCTCACCGCCCAGGAGCTCGGGACGTACAAGATCATCCCGGGCCTCGCCCAGTCGTGGGACATCTCGAAGGACGGGCTGACCTACACCTTCCGCCTCCGCCCGAACGTGACGTTCCACGACGGCACCCCGCTCACCGCGGAGGCGGTGAAGTTCTGCTTCGACCGGCAGATGAACGATCAAGGGCCGTTCTACGCGACCGGGACGTATCCCTACGTGAAGGGGTTCCTCGGCAACGTGGCCGGGGTGGAGGTGGTCAACCCGACCACCGTGCAGATCCGCCTCAAGGCCCCCCTGACCCCATTTCTCCAGTACCTCGCGCACCACTCGCTCTACATCTACAGCCCCGAGGCGCTCAAGAAGTGGGGCAAGGACATCGTCAAGCATCCGGTTGGCACCGGGCCCTTCAAGCTCGAGACGTGGGAGCCCGGTGTGCGGGTGGTGCTCGCGCGCAACGACCAGTACTGGGGCGGCGCGCCCAAGATCCGCCAGGCGATCTACGTGCCGATCATCGAGGCCCAGGCACGGCTCTCCGCGATCAAGACCGGTGAGATCGATCTCACGATGGACGTGCCGCCCGATAGCCTCGCCGATCTCCGCAAGGATCCCGACGTGGTGGTGGCCGAGACCAACTCCTCCGCGGTCTGGTACGTGGCGCTGAACACCCGCCATCCCGCGCTGAAGGACAAGCGGGTGCGCCAGGCCCTCAACTACGCGGTGCACAAGGACGCGATCATCCGCGACATCCTGAAGGGCACCGCGATCGTGGCTACCACGCCGCTCTCCCCGGTGTACGGCGCCTATCACGAGGACAAGACCCAGCGGTACCCCTACGATCCGGAGAAGGCCAGGGCGCTGCTCAAGGAGGCCGGCTTCGCCAACGGCTTCGACGTGACCTTCTACGTGCCGGAGTCCGGCTCGGGCATGCAGTCGCCGGTGGAGATGGGCACCGTGATCCAGGCCAACCTGGCCGCGGTGGGGGTGCGCGCCAAGATCCAGACCATGGAGTGGGGCGCCTATCTCAAGAAGTACCTCGACAACCCGGACATGGCCGAGATGTCCTGGAACCCGTCGATCGGCGATCCCGACCACATGATGTACATGCTGCTCTCCTCCGACCGCTTCCCGCCCGCGTTCAACGCGGGCTTCTACCAGAATCCGCGGGTGGACGAATTGCTGCGGAAGGGCCGCACCACCATCGACGACAAGGAGCGCATCCCGCTCTACCGGGAGGCGCAGCGCCTCGTGATGGAGGACGCGCCGTGGATCTTCGTCGACCACGGCAAGCAGGTCATCGTGCACCGGAAGCGCGTGCAGGGGTTCAAGCTCCACCCCAACTTCGATCTGGTGCTGACGCAGGTGTGGCTGCAGTAGGCGGGGCCGGCCTCCAGGGCTACCTCGTCCGCCGCATCTTCCTCGCGCTGCCGGTCCTGGTCGGGGTCTCGCTCCTCGTCTTCGGGGTGATGCGCCTGGCCCCCGGCGATCCCGCCGCGATCATGCTGGGCGCGCAGGCCACCCGCGAGGACGTGGAGCGCCTGCGCCGCGACCTGGGCCTCGACCGGCCGGTGGCGGTGCAGTACCTCCAGTGGATGGGCCGGGTGCTGCAGGGCGATCTCGGCCGCTCGATCCCGCTCGGGCGCGCGGTGCTCCCCGAGGTGCTGCTGCGCTTCAAGGCCACCGTGGTCCTGACCGGCGGCGCGCTCGTGATCGCGATCGCCCTCGGTCTCACCGCCGGCATCGTGTCCGCTACCCGCCAGTACTCCTGGCTCGACAAGCTCAGCATGGCGGTGGCGGTGACCGGGGTGAGCCTGCCGGTGTTCTGGACCGGCATCATGCTGATCCTGGTGTT
>DASZJM010000585.1:0-5858 GCA_035948165.1 Candidatus Methylomirabilota bacterium | reverse complement strand
CTTGCGCTGCCACACCTCGCGATAGCGGGCGAACAGCGGCGCCGACATCTCGGCCCCCAGATTGGTGATCACGTTGACGCGGTTGGTGGCCGCCCACTCGGCGCCCGCGGCGTGGCCGAGCCCGTACCAGAGCGGAGGGTGCGGCTGCTGGAGCGGCTTCAGGATCATCGGGACCTTCCGGAAGGTGTACTTCGGCCCCCGGTGCTCGAGCACCTCGCTCGTGAGGCCCTGCAGGACGATCTCGAGCGTCTCCCGGTAGATGTCCTCGGTCTCGAGATGATGCAGATCGAAGAAGGCCATCTCGTACGGCACGATGCCGCGGCCCACCCCGAAGTCGAACCGGCCCCGCGAGAGGTGATCGAGCATGCAGACTTCCTCGATCAATCGCAGCGGGTTGTAGAGCGGCAGGCAGTAGACGCACGGCCCGAGGCGGATGCGGCGGGTGCGCTGGGTGGCGGCGGCCAGGAAGATGCCGGGCATCGGCGCCAGCCCGAGCGGGGTCGCGTGGTGCTCGGCCAGGTGGTACGAGTAGAACCCGGCCGCGTCGTATTTCTCGAGCAGGCGCAGCCGGTGCTCGTAGAAGTCCGCCACCGGCACGTTCCGGCGGTCCAGGTGGTCGAAGATGCCCAGGTCCATGTGCCCTCTCGGTACCCGCGGGGGGTCGGCCCCCCGTCTGGTGGCGGAGCCGGCAGGTAGGGTACCATGGGGCCGCTTTCAGAGTGACCCCCGGGTGGGGCGGAGAGGAGTCAGCGCGATGGCCTACGACCTGCTGATCAAGAACGGATGGGTGGTGGACGGATCCGGCCTGCCGCGGTACCGCGGAGACGTGGGCGTGAAGGACGGCCGGATCGCCGCCATCGGTCGACTCCGCGACGGGGCGCGTGAGGTCATCGACGCGGATGGGCGGGTCGTCGCGCCGGGGTTCGTGGACGGACACACCCACATGGACGCCCAGATCTTCTGGGATCCGCTCGGGACGTCGTCCTGCTGGCACGGCATCACCAGCGTGGTCATGGGCAACTGCGGCTTCACGCTCGCGCCGTGCGCGAAGGAGGACCGCCACCTGGTCATCCGCAACCTGCAGCGCGCGGAGGACATCGCGGCCGAGGCCATGGAGGCCGGCATCGACTGGCGCTGGACCACCTTCCCCGAGTTCCTCGACGTCCTCGACTCCCTGCCCAAGGGCATCAACTACTCGGGCTACATGGGCCACTCCGCGCTGCGCACCTACGTGATGGGCGAGCGCGCGTTCGACGGGCCCGCGAGCGAGGCGGACCTGGCCGCGATGGAGCGCGAGCTCCGCAACGCGCTGATGGCGGGCGCGATCGGCTTCACGACTTCCAGATCGCCCAGTCATGAGACTCCCGATTCTCGACCCGTGGCGAGCCGGATGGCCTCCTGGGACGAGGTGCGCCGCCTGGTCGGGGCGATGGGCGAGCTGAACGCGGGCATCTTCGAGCTGGCCGGCGAGGGCGTGGACCGCAAGGTCGACCACCCCGACCTGCCCGACTACCACCGCCGTCTCAAGGCCCTCGCGGTCGAGACCGGGCGGCCGGTGACCTTCGGCCTCTTCACCCGCAAGGACGCGCCCGACATGTGGCGCCAGTACGTGCGGCTGATCGAGGAGACCAACGCGGCGGGCGGGCGCATGTTCGCCCAGGTGCACAGCCGCGCGCTCTCGGTCGTGCTCTCGTTCAAGACCCAGATGCCGTTCGACCGGCTGCCGGTGTGGAAGGAGCTGCGCGCGCTGCCGCTGGGCGAGCAGCAGGTCCGGCTGCGCGACCCCGAGCTGCGCCGGAAGCTGGTCGAGGCTTCCCGCGAGCGGGACAATCGGAAGGCGCTCGGCACCGAGGCCCGGCAGGCGGCCTACGACTGGATCTTCGTCATGGACCAGGTGGACCCGCCGCACCGGTCGGTGGCCGAGATCGCGCGCGAGCGCGGCGTCGATCCGGTCGAGGCGATCATCGATCTCGCCCTCGAGAAGGACATGGACCGCTTCTTCTTCCACCCGATCGCCAACGAGAACCAGGAGCTCGCGATCGAGCTGATCAAGCACCCGCAGGCGGTGGTGACCTTCTCGGACTCGGGCGCGCACGTCTCCCAGCTCATGGACTCCTCGCTCCAGACCTACCTGCTGAGCCACTGGGTGCGCGCCAAGCAGGCGCTCACGCTGGAGCAGGCGGTGCGCATGCTGTCGTTCGTGCCCGCCAGCTACTGGGGCTTCAGGGATCGCGGCCTGATCCGCGAGGGCATGGCCGCCGACTTCGTGGTCTTCGATCCGGACACCATCGCGGCGGAGCTGCCCGAGGTGGTGCGGGACCTGCCCGCGGGGGCCAAGCGGCTGATCCAGCGCACCCGCGGCATCGCGGCCACCGTGGTCAACGGCGAGATCCTGCTGCGCGACGGCAAGCACACCGGCGCGCATCCCGGCAAGCTCCTGCGCGGCCCGCTCGCGCGGGCGACCGCGTAGTCGGGAGGGGCGGACATGGCGAAGCTGCTCGAGGGCAGGGCCGCGCTCGTGACGGGCGCGGGTCGCGGCATCGGCCGCGGCATCGCGATCGCGCTGGCCAAGGCCGGCGCCAAGGTGGTGGTGAACGACCTGGGCGCGGGCCTGGACGGCGAGGGAGTGGCCACCGGGCCGGCGGCCCAGGTGGTGGACGAGATCGTCAAGGCGGGCGGCACCGCGTCGGCCAACTACGGCTCGGTGGCCGACCACAAGGCGGCCACCGACATGGTCGACCAGGTGGTGAAGACCTACGGCCGCATCGACATCCTGGTCAACGTGGCCGGGATCCTGCGCGACCGCATGATCTTCAACATGGCCAAGGAGGAGTGGGACGCGGTCCTCGCGGTGCACCTGGACGGCACCTACTTCTGCACCCGGGCCGCCGCCCCCCACATGCGCGAGCAGAAGTACGGGCGCATCATCTCGATGTCGTCGGTCTCCGCGCTCGGCTCACCCGGGCAGCCCAACTACGGGGCGGCCAAGGCCGGCATCATCGGGCTCAGCTGGTCCACCGCCAACGGCATGGCCAAGTACAACGTGACGTCGAACGCGATCATGCCGAGCGGAGCGACCCGGATGATCGATTCCACGCCTCGTGGTCGGCAGGTGTTCGAGCAGACCGGGAAGTGGCCGAGCGAGCAGGCCATCGGCACCGAGCGCGATCCGGACAACGTGGCGCCGCTCGTGGTCTACCTGGCCAGCGAGGGCGCGGGCCACGTCAACGGGCAGGTCTTCCATTCCTTCGGCTACGGCTACACCCTGATGGCGCTGCCCGAGCCTATCCGCCGCATCGAGGCCGATCGCAGGCTCGAGCCCGAGGAGCTGGCCAAGCTCTTCCCGGACACGCTCGGCAAGGGTCTGCACGAGCCGCCGGGCACCAACTTCGGCAAGAGCCTCACCGAGCGGCCCAAGCAGGAGTGGAAGGACCTCGGCAAGGGTGTGCGGTACTGGCAGTCACCCTGGGAGGCGCGTTGACCAACGTCCTGCTGGTCTGTCACGCCAACACCTGCCGCAGCGTGATGGCCCACGTCCTCCTGGAGAAGATGCTGGCGGCCCGCGGCACCAATGGGGCGGTGCGCGTCCGCTCGGGCGGCATCGCCAACCACGCCCGCGACGGAATGATCCCGTCGCTCGACGCCCGCATCGTGCTGCGGGAGGACGACATCCACCTGACCGAGGACGCGTTCGCCTCCACCGACCTGCGCCGCCACCGCGACATCGTGGCCGCGGCCGACCTGATCGTGACCATGACCGCGCAGCAGAAGGAGACGATCGGCGCCTACGCGGAGGCCGAGGGGCGGCCGGTGCTCACGCTCCACGAGCTGGCCGGCGAGGCGGGCGACGTCGACGACCCGTTCGGCCAGGGCGAGGATCGCTATCGCGCCACGCGGGACGAGATCAAGCGCTGCCTCGAGCTGGGGGTGGACCGCATGCTGACCCTGCTGGACGTCCGGAGCACACGAGAGCGAAGGGAGACGAGCCGATGAGCGACGAGCAGATCCTCTACGATCCGACCGCCGAGCCCCGCATCCTGGCCGCGGGCCTGGCTCCGCGACTGACCTCGCTCGAGGGCAAGCGCGCCGGCATCCTCGACAACAGCAAGGCCAACGCGGGCACCCTGATGCTGGCGGTGACCGCGCGGCTCAAGGAGAAGTACGGGGTCACGGACGTCGTCAAGCGCGAGAAGGGCATCGCGGGCGCGCCGAGCCCCGACATCCTGGCCGCGCTCACGACGTGCGACTTCGTCCTGGTCGGCAGCGCCGACTGAGGGTCGTGCACGTCGTGGAGTATCCACGGCGCCATCGTGCTGGAGCAGCGGGGGATTCCCACCGTGGTCATGGGGACGTATGAGTTCGAGCAGCTCGCCCGGCTCGAGTCGAAGAACCGCGGGCTCGCCACGCTGCCCCTGGCCCTCATCCCCCACCCGCTGGGCGGCATCCGCGAGGACGAGGTCGTGAAGAAGGCGGAGCTGGTGGTCGAGGTCGTGCGGAAGGCGGTCACGCGGGGATGAGCACGGCCGGCCCGGCGGCGAAGGTGTTTCGCCTCAAGGGCGGCTACTCGGCCATCAACCGGCACTACCAGGGGCAGGGCTGGACCGACGGCCTGCCGATCGTGCCGCCGACCGAGGAGGACGTGCGCGAGTTCCTGCGCTTCACCGACCGGGAGGCGCGCGAGGTGGTGGCGGTGCTGCCGCCGCGGCAGGGCGAGGCCACCGTCGAGCGCATCGCGATCAACGCGGTGATGGCGGGGTGCCGGCCGGAGTATTTGCCGGTCGTCATTACCGCGGTCGAGGCTTTGGCCGATCCTGCGTTCAACCTCGACTCGATCCAGGCCACCACGCACCCGGTGGCCCCGCTCATCGTCGTCAACGGGCCGATCGCGAAGGAAGTCGGGATCAACTCGGGCTACAACGCGTTCGGCCAGGGCTTCCGCGCCAACCTCACCATCGGCCGCGCGATCCGCCTCCTGCTCATGAACGTGGGGGGCGGGCTGCCCGGCACCGGCGATCGCGCCACCCAGGGCACCCCGGCCAAGATCGCCTACTGCGTGGCCGAGAACGAGGAGGCGAGCCCCTGGGAGCCGCTGCACGTGGAGCACGGCTTCGCGCGAGAGACCAGCGTGGTGACCGCGATCGCCTGCGAGGGCCCGCACAACATCCAGGACCACTTCAGCTACACCGGGCTCGGCGTGCTCAAGGTGGTGGCGGGGGCGATGGGCCAGGCGGGCAGCAACAACATCCTCGCCGGCGGCCATCCCCTCCTCGCGCTCGGGCCCGAGCACGCCACCACCATCGCGCGCGACGGCTTCAGCAAGCGGCAGGTCAAGGAGTTCCTGTTCGAGCACGCGCGCTTCCCGCTCGCCCGCCTGGGCGACGAGTATCGCGCGCACCTGATCCAGCGCGGCGCGAAGGACGCGCCCGACACCATGGTGCCCGCGGTCCGCTCGGTCGACGACGTGACCGTGATCGTGACCGGCGGCGCGGGCAAGCACTCCTGCTGGCAGCCCACGTTCGGCGATCAGACCTGGCCGGCCCGTCGCGCCATCGCGCGGCGAGACGGCACCCCGCTGAAGGCGATCGCGGAGCTGGCCCGCAGCTAGTACGCGGCACACCCGACTCACCCGGAGGAGGCCAATCATGCGCTCACACTCTATTCGCGGATTCCTCGTCGCGCTCGTCCTGCTGGCCCTGGCCTGGACGGCCCCGGCCCTCGCGGACGAAACGTGCAACTCCCCCTACATGGGCAATCTGATCAAGGCCCAGGAAGACTACGTCTACGTGTGGACGCTGGGGATGAAGGGCGTCGGCGACGGCTCGGACAAGCTCGTCACCATCGACGCGAACCCCTCGTCG
>DASZJM010000584.1:0-3530 GCA_035948165.1 Candidatus Methylomirabilota bacterium | reverse complement strand
CCGCTTGCTCGCCGCCTTCTCGGAGGTCTTCGCGAGCTGGTCGAGCAGCTTGCGGACGCGGGTGTGGTCCCCCTTGAGGATGGCCACCGCGTCCGTCGGGGTGCTCCGTTTCGCCGTCTTCGATGCCGGCATCGTCTCCCTCCTACCTTCGGCCGGGGCCCAGGATCATCCCGACCAGCAGCCCCACGCCGGTGGCGATGAGCAGGGCGGTCACCGGCTGGCGGCGGGCGTACTCCAGAATGTCGTCGGAGACCTGTCCGACGCCGCCCTCGCGGTAGCTCGCCACCGTGTCCCGGGCCCTCTCGGCCACGTCCTTCACGATCGCTCCGGCGCGCTCGAAGCCGGCCTGCACGCCCGCGGCCGCCATCCGGTCCTGGCTCTCCATGTCGTCCTCCTCTAGACTCTCGCCGCGCCGCCGCGGACGAAGTGAATGATCAGCGAGATGACCGCCACCAGCAGGAGCAGGTGAATCAGGCCGCTCGCCACGTGAAAGGCAAACCAGCCGAACGTCCACAAGACGGCCAGGACGATCGCCACGATCAGCAGCATGGGTGCTCTCCTCTCGCGCCGGTGCGCGTCACGCCGGAACGCTCTGGGCCCGGGCTTCGCGCGCCCAGTCCCGGTGCTGCGCGATCGCCTTCACGAAGGCGGCGGTGAGCTGGCCGTCGGCGTCGCGCCGGGTCAGCACGTCCTTCGCGTCAACCCCCGCCGCCTCCACCAGCGCGAGCCCGGTCCCGCTCGCCGCGATCGCCTTGCAGTGCTTGTACGCCTCACGGACGAACAGGACCGCCGTCGCGTCGCCGGCCAGCGCACTCGTCGACCGAGCTCCGCCGGGGATGAAGACCGCGTCGAACAGAACCGAACCCACCGTCAGGAGTGCGAAGTCGACCGGGAGCGCGCCGCCGCCCTCGGCCTTCAGGGAGCCACCGTGGGACGCCACGATCTTCGGCATCGCCCCGGCGGCCAGGAGGGCCCGCTGCATCGCGGCGACCGCCTCGCCGTCCACGCCGTCGGCGGCCAGGATGGCGACCTTCCGGGTCTCCGCGCTGTCCTTGACCGTCTTCGCCATGCTCAGGGCGGCCGACCGGTCGACCGCCTGCTTCAGGGTGATCGGCTGGAACTTCTTCGGATCGGCGTCGGCCGGCACGCTCCCGTTGACGGGCCCGGTCGGCTTCGGCACCGCCAGGCCCAGCCCCTCGGCGACCTGGCCCGCCAGCGTCCGGTCCACGTGGGCCAGCATGCCCACCACGCGCTCCCGCACCTCCGGCACCTCGACCTTGCCCAGCTCGAAGCGCAGGGCCTGGACGATGTGCTGCTTCTCGGGGTCGGACTGGCTGTTCCAGAAGAGCGTCGCCTGGCTGAAGTGGTCGAAGAACTTCTCGCCCCGGTCGCGCACCTTCGGCCCGCCCAGCGTCTCCGGATAGGTCACGAAGCCCCCGGTGGCCCGGCCGGCCTGCATCGGGCAACCGCCGCCCAGGGTGTTGGGATGGTAGGCGGCCCGGCCGACGTTGATGTTCTGGCGCATGTGGCCGTCGCGCTGGTTGTTGTGCATCGGCGCGAGCGGCCGGTTGATCGGGATCTCGTGGAAGTTGGGACCGCCCAGGCGCGTGAGCTGGGTGTCGGTGTAGGAGAACAGGCGCCCCTGCAGGAGCGGATCGTCGCTGAATTCGATCCCGGGCACCACGTGCCCGGGGTGGAAGGCCACCTGCTCGGTCTCCGCGAAGAAGTTCTCCGGGTTGCGGTCGAGCACCAGGCGTCCCACCCGCTCCACCGGCACCTGCTCCTCGGGGACGATCTTGGTGGGATCGAGGAGATCGAACGCGAACTTGTGCTCGTCCGCCTCCTCGATGATCTGCAGCCCCAGCTCCCACTCTGGATACGCGCCGGCGGCGATCGCCTCCCACAGGTCGCGGCGGTGGAAGTCGGGGTCCTTGCCGGAGATCTTGAGGGCCTCGTCCCACAGCACCGAGTGCACGCCGAGCTTCGGCTTCCAGTGGAACTTCACGAAGCGGGCGGCGCCCCGGGCGTCGACCAGCCGGAAGGTGTGGATGCCGAAGCCCTCCATCATCCGGAGGCTGCGGGGAATCGCCCGATCCGACATGACCCACATGATCATGTGCATGGACTCGGGCATCAGCGAGACGAAGTCCCAGAAGGTGTCGTGCGCGGAGGCGGCCTGGGGGATCTCGTTGTGTGGCTCCGGCTTCACCGCGTGGATGAGGTCGGGGAACTTCACCGCGTCCTGGATGAAGAAGACCGGGATGTTGTTGCCGACCAGGTCGAAGTTGCCCTCGTCGGTGTAGAACTTCACCGCGAAGCCGCGCACGTCGCGCGCCAGGTCGCTCGACCCCCGCGAGCCGGCCACCGTGGAGAACCGCACGAAGACTGGCGTCTTCTTGGCGGGGTCCTGGAGGAAGCCGGCGCGGGTGTAGCGGCCGAGCGAGTGGTAGACCTGGAAGTAGCCGTGGGCGGCCGCGCCCCGGGCGTGGACGACCCGCTCCGGAATGCGCTCGTGGTCGAAGTGGGTGATCTTCTCCCGGAGGATAAAGTCTTCTAGGAGCGAGGGTCCGCGCGCGCTCGCCTTCAGCGAGTTCTGGTCGTCGTTGACGCGCACGCCCTGATCGGTGGTGAGCAGCTGGCCGTCCGGATCCTCGCGGAAGCGGTCCAAGGCCGCCTGCTTGGCCGAGCTCGGTCTGGCCGAGCCGGCGGCCTTGCGGGCGGGGCGCTTCTTGCTAGGCATGGAGCTTTTCCGCCTTCATCTCGGCCATCTCGGCCCCCGCCTCTTTGAGCCGAGCCTTGTCCCAGGCCTTGCCGATCCGGGGGAAGATCTCCCCCTCCTCCTCCCGGATGTGCTTCTCGAGGCTCGCGCCGACCGCCTTGACCTTGGCGAGCCACCCCGCCTCCGCCGGGTCCAGGCCGTCGATCTGCTTGACCAGCGCCTCGACCCGCTCCACCTCCTTCTGGTGCTTGCCGCGCCAGGCGGCGAGCTTGGCATCCCCCTTCCCCTCTCCGCGGGCGAGCGGTCCGTAGAGGCAGGCGTCCTCGATCTGCTCGTGCGCCTCGAGCTCGGGCTCGAGGTCGGTCCAGAGATCGCCGCGGTCCTCGGGTGAGGCCTTCAGGACCTTCTTGATGCCGGCCTTCGCTTTCTTGTGCTCTTGCTTGAGGAACTGAATCGCATCCATTCGTCGATCCTCCCGGGGGGCGAATACGCAAGGAGCGTGCCCTGCCACCGCGACGAGGAGAGACGAGGATCAGCGGGGGATTGCGGAGGTGCGATCGACGAGAAGCTTCGGAACGGCTGCCAAACGACTCGGTAACAACGTGCGGCCTCGGTAAGCGCGGCTACGCGCTCGACGCCTCCCGCACCGCCCAGGGCAGCGCCATGATCACCCACGCCACCATCACCACCTCCGAGTCTCCGAAGTTGTACTCGGAGAGGCCGCCGATCAGGAAGCCGGTGATCGCCGCGATGCTCCCCGCCACCAGCGCCCGCTCCGCCGTCGCGTCCGCGGGCAGCCGGCGCAGCCGGC
>DASZJM010000583.1:0-3300 GCA_035948165.1 Candidatus Methylomirabilota bacterium | reverse complement strand
CTCCACGATCGACCCGTCGATCGCGACCGGCGCCTCCATCGTGATCGAGGAGCGCGACGCGGCCGAGGTGCGGGGCGTGGCCGGGCGGCAGACCGCGCCGAGCGCCTCGCCGGTGTTCAACCCGGCCTTCGACGTCACGCCTGCCGAGCTGATCACCGCGATCATCACCGAGCGCGGCGTGATCCGACCGCCGTACCACTTCACCTAGCCTCATCGCCCACAACCGCGACACCACCGGCGCCCGCGAGTACCACGCGCGCACCGCGCATTCCCCCGAGTCGGTGCGCCGTAGCGGGCACGCGCTCGACTGGGAGACCAAGCCGCTCCCGTTCAAGATCTACCCGGCCCTCGAGCCTCTGCGCCTGCCCACCGCGCTGCCGGTCGTCGGGATGGATACTTTCACCGCGCTCGAGGCCGCGCCGATCACGCGGCCGGCCCCGCTCGCCCTGGACCGTCTCGCCGCGCTGCTCTTCTTCTCGGCCGGCGTCACGCGGGTGAAGACGTATCCGGGCGGGGGGCAGATTCACTTCCGCGCCGCGCCCTCGACCGGGGCGCTCTACCAGACCGAGGTCTACGTGGTGGCGGGGGCGGTCGAGGGGCTCGCGGCCGGGATCTATCACTTCAACCCGGGCGACTTCAGCCTGCGCCGGCTGCGGGCCGGCGACTGGCGCGGCGCGCTCGCCTCCGCCGCGGCCGACGAGGGGCTCGCGGCCCAGCCCGCGTCGATCGTCCTCTCCGGGATCTACTGGCGCAATACCTGGAAGTACCAGGCGCGCGGCTACCGGCATCTCTTCTGGGATTCGGGCAGCATGCTGGCGCAGTTCCTCGCGGTGGCGCGCGCGCAAGAGCTGCCGGCCCGCCTCGTGACCGGGTTCGTGGACGCGCAGGTCAACGGCCTGCTGGGACTCGACGCCACCCGCGAGGGCGCGCTCGTGATCGCGCCGATCGGCGCCGACGGGCCGTCGGCTCCCGCCTCGCCGGTCGTCACCCCCCTCTCGCTCGAGGTGATCCCGCTCTCCTCGCGTGAGGTCGACTACCCGCTTCTTCGCGCCGCCTACGACGACTCCGCCCTCGACTCCGAGCCCGAGCTCGAGGCCTGGCGCGAGGGCCGGGGTCAGGTCTTGCATTCCGACATTGTCGGAATGCAAGACCTGACCCCGCCAGAGGCGGCGCGCGCGGAGGCGGGGCGGGCGCTGGGGGAGACCATCGCGCGGCGGGGGTCGACGCGGCAGTTCTCGGGAGAGGCGATCGATCGGGTTGCGCTGTCGAGCGCGCTCCGTCACGCCACCGGCCGGATCCCGATGGACGTGCCCGACGGCGCGGTCGACCTCTTCGTCAACGTGCACGCGGTCACCGGCCTCGAGCCGGGCGCGTACGTCTACGACCGACGCGCGCACGCGCTCACCCTCCTCCGCCCGGGCGACGTGCGGCAGGCCTCCGCGTTCCTCTGCCTCGAGCAGGCCCTCGGCGGCGACTCGGGCGCGACCGTCTTCTTCCTGGCCGACCTCGGCCGCGCGCTCGAGCCCTGGGGCAATCGCGGCTACCGGCTGGTCAACCTCGAGGCGGGGCTGATCGGGGGGCGGCTCTACCTGGGCGCGTACGCCCAGGGCTTCGGCGCGACCGGGCTCACGTTCTACGATCGGGCGGTGGTCGACTTCTTCTCGCCGGCCGCGGCCGGCCGGGAGGCGATCTTCGTCACCGCGCTCGGCCGCTCGCGCTCCCGACCCGCGCCGACCGGCTAGCGCGAGCGGCTCAGAAGCGCCGCCCGAAGAGCTGGGCCAGGAGGGCGTGCACCTCGTCCGCCTCGAGCGGCTTGCGCAGGACGCCGTCGGCGCCCGCGTCCCGCGCCCGCGGCTCCGCCTCCTGGACCTGGGCGGTGAGGACCACGATCTTGGTCTCGCGGTTGGCCGGGTCACGCTTGATCTGCCGGCAGACCTCGAGGCCATCCATGCCCGGCAGGCCGAGGTCGAGCAGCAGCAGGTCGGGACGCAGCCCGCCCACCTTCAACAGGCCCTCGAAGCCGTTGGCCGCGGTCTCGATGCGGGCCTTCGGATATAGCGAGCGCAAGGACGAGCCGATCAGGTCCGCCACCGCGCGGTCGTCGTCGATCAGCAGCACGCGCAGGGGCTCGGCCGATGTGGTGGCGAAGCCGTGGCTCCGCCGGAAGCGCTCGAACTCGTCCGTGAGGATCCGGAAGTGGCCGCCGGGCGTCCGGAAGGCGGCGAGCTTGCCCTGCTGGATCCACTTCTTGATGGCCGCAGGCGAGACCTCCAGCATCTCGCCGACCCGGCCGGTGGTGAGGTACCGCTTTGGCGGTTTTTTCTGATTGTTCGCTTTCGAGGGGGCCTTACCCTGTTAGATCGACCCGGCACGGAGGGCCCCGAAAATGTGTAGCTTCTCGAACCGACCCCCAACCAGTGGGGCATGGAGCATCACCGAAGAGCACCACGGGAACAAGCAGAACGAGCAGAGCCTCCGGGCTCTCCGCCTAGTTCGGGCTGCTGCTCCGCGCGTAGGTCCATAGGACCGCGGTGGTCGGACGGCGCGGGTGGCGAGGTAGGACTCGGCGAGATCGGCCAGCCTGGCGCCAGCACGGCGATCGACGAGGCGCTGAAGCGATTGTCGCGTCGTCATAGAAACCCTTCGGGATCTTCACTGCTCTTTCCAGGCCTCACTACGAACGATACGCCCGATGATCGCATCACTAACACCGAACCGCCGAGCTAGAGCTACCTGGCCGCGACCGCGCACGCCGCGCTGGTAGAGCGACCGGATCTCCCGAACCAGCGCCTCGGTCAGTACTGCCCGACCGTTGCGCTCACCGTGGACCCTTGCTTGCCGACCCTTCGAGACCTTGTCGCCCGCGTCGTCCTGCCGTTCCCAGATCTTGAGGTGGCTGACACGCACACACGGGGGATTGTCACAGAAGTGGCCGACCTGCTTCTTCCCGAATGCCTCGGGGATCATGTAGTAGCCCTCGAACTCGAGGGAGACGTGGTGGGCCATCCGCATGCGGCCGTTGACCTTGATCCGGCCGTACCCGTCCTCGTCCCGGTAGCCGAGCCACAGCCAGCACTGGCCAAGATCGGGGGAGATGGTGGGACCGTTCTCGTCTACCAGCGCGTAGAAGTCCGCTCGCAGGTCCTGGCGGCGGCCGTTGTGGCCTGGCAGGAAGTGAACAGGCTGGCCCTTGATGTGCCCCCATCGGCGATCGGTCTGAGGCGCGATCGGCGCCGGCAGACCGCACCCGCACTCGCAGAGCTTCACTATGACCTCGCTCGCCGCTCCATCCCACCAAGA
>DASZJM010000582.1:0-4087 GCA_035948165.1 Candidatus Methylomirabilota bacterium | reverse complement strand
GGCGGTCGAGGGTTTCGCGATGGGGGGCGGCTGCGAGCTGGCGGTGCTCTCCGACTTCGTGGTGTGCGGGGAGACCGCGGTCTTCGCGGTGCCGGAGGTCACGCGGGGGATCTTCCCGGGTGTCGGCGGGACCCAGCTCCTGCCGCGCATCCTGGGTGCGCCCATGGCCAAGGAGATGATCTTCACCGGGCGCCGGGTGGACGCGCGCGAGGCCCGGGCCATCGGGCTGGTCAACCACGTGGTGCCGGCCGGCCAGGCGCGGGCCAAGGCGCTGGAGATCGCGGCTACCATCGCGGACAATGGACCCATCGCGGTGCGTCAGGCGAAGAAGGCGGTGAGCTGGGGCGCCGAGACCGATCTGGAGACCGGCATGGCGCTGGCCATCGAGGCCTACAACAACACCGTCACCACCGAGGACCGCCTCGAGGGCGTCCGCGCCTTCAACGAGAAGCGCAAGCCCAGATTCCAGGGAAAGTAGCCAGTGACAACGACGAGACGCGAGAGCCGGGCGCAGCGGGTCGCCGCGACCATCTCGACCACGGTCAACATGGCTTTAGCCATGTTGAAGATGAAGAGGGGCCACGAATGACAGCGGACATGACGTTCGTACTCACCGACGAGCAGAAAGCCCTCAAGGCGGCGGTCCGCGATCTCTGCCTCCAGTACACCGCGGACTACTGGCGCGACCTCGACACCCGGCGCGAGTACCCCGAGGCTTTCGTCAACGAGCTGACCAAGGCCGGCTACCTCGCGGTCCTGATCCCCGAGGAGTACGGCGGGGGCGGCCTCGGCATCATGGAGGCCGCGCTGATCCTGGAAGAGATCAACCGCTCCGGCGGCAACGGCGGGGCCTGCCACGCCCAGATGTACATCATGGGCACGGTGCTCCGGCACGGCTCGGCGGAGCAGAAGAAGCAGTACCTGCCCAAGATCGCCACCGGCGAGCTGCGCCTGCAGGCCTTCGGGGTGACCGAGCCGAACGCGGGCTCGGACACCACCAAGCTCCAGACGACGGCGATACGCAAGGGCGACCGCTACGTGGTCAACGGCCAGAAGATGTTCATCTCGCGGGTGCTGCAGTCCGACCTGATGCTGCTGCTCGCGCGCACGACCCCGGTGGATCACGTCAAGAAGAAGACCGACGGGCTCAGCGTGTTCCTCATCGACATCCGCGAGCTGAAGGGCAAGGGCCTCGACGTCCGTCCGCTCAAGATGATGATGAACCACTCCACCAACGCACTCTTCTTCGACAACATGGAGATCCCCGCCTCGAGCCTCATCGGCCAGGAGGGCCGGGGCTTCTCCTACATCCTCGACGGTATGAACGCGGAGCGCATCCTGGTTGCCTCCGACTCCCTCGGCGACGCGCGGTGGTTCATCGAGAAGGCGGTGGCCTACACGAGCCAGCGGGTGATCTTCGGCAAGCCGATCGGCGCCAACCAGGGCGTGCAGTTCCCGATCGCCAAGGCCCACGTGAACATCGAGGCCGCCGATCTCATGCGCACCAAGGCGGCCCGGATGTTCGACGCGGGCATCCCCTGCGGCGGCGAGGCGAACATGGCCAAGTACCTGGCCTCCGAGGCCGCCATCGAGGCGGGCAACGCCTGCATGGACGCCCACGGGGGCTACGGCTTCGCGGAGGAGTACGACATCGAGCGCAAGTTCCGCGAGTCGCGGCTCTACCGCGCGGCCCCCATCAACAACAACCTGGTGCTGGCGTTCGTGGGCGAGCACGTCCTCGGCATGCCCCGGTCCTACTAGCGGATGCTGGGCCCGATCCTCGAGGGCGAGCGCGTCCGGCTCGAGCCGCCGCGGGTGGAGTACTTCCCCGCCTACGAGCGGTGGTTCTCGGACATGGCGGTCACGCGCTATCTGCTCTATCGCTTCCCGTTCACGCCGAAGGCGGAGGCGGAGTGGCTCGAGAACGTGGGCAAGGACCCCCACCAGGTCGTCTGGGCCATCGTGCTCAAGCACAACGGCCGTCTGATCGGCGGCACGTCGCTCGAGCGCCTCGACTGGCGCAACCGCCGCGGGGAGAGCGGAACCATCATCGGGGAGAAGGAGCAGTGGGGCAAGGGCTACGCGAGTGAGGCCATGCGCCTGCGCACCCACTACGCCTTCCGCGAGCTGGGCCTCGAGACCGTCACCACGCGAGTCGTGATCGCCAACGAGGCGAGCCGTCGCGGGCTCGAGCGGGCCGGCTACTGCCAGGCCGGCGTGCTGTGCCACCACTGGTTCGTGGACGGGCGCTGGCACGACGCGTGGATCGGCGAGATCCTGAAAGACGAGTGGGAAGCGAGCCAGGAGAGAACGCCATGAAGCTGCCCCGGCACGTGACAATCTGCGAGGTAGGCACGCGGGACGGGTTCCAGATCGAGCCCGAGTTCATCGCCACCGAGCAGAAGATCGACGTGGTCAACCGACTCGCGGCGGCGGGAATGCCGCGGATCGAGGTGACCTCGTTCGTGTCCCCCAAGGCGATCCCCCAGCTACGCGACGCGGCCGAGGTCATGGCCGCCATCGTGCGGCGCCCGGGCACCGTCTACTCCGCGCTGGTGCCCAACGACAAGGGCGCGGTGCGCGCAGTGGACGCGCGGGTGGACGAGATCCACACCGTGGTCTCCGCGAGCGAGAGCCACAACCTCGCCAACGTGAACATGACCATCGCGGAGTCGCTCGGCAAGCTCGCCGCGGTGGCCGAGGTCGCCCGGCGCGCCGGCGTCCCGGTCGTCTCCGGCATCTCCTGCTCGTTCGGTTGCCCCTTCGAGGGCCCAGTGCTGGTCGACCACCTGGAGTCGGTGGTGGCCCGTCTCGTCGACATGGGAGCCCGCGGCATCGGGCTGGCCGACACCACCGGCATGGCCAACCCGGCCCAGGTCGCCTGCGTGCTCGAGCGCCTCGTGCCGCGCTTCCCCGGCGTGGAGTGGACGCTCCACACTCACGACACCCGCGCGATGGCCATCCCCAACATCCTGGCCGCCATGGAGCTCGGGGTCACCCACTTCGACGCCTCCATCGGCGGGCTCGGCGGCTGTCCCTTCGCCCCGGGCGCCTCCGGCAACGTGTGCACCGAGGACCTGATCCACTGCCTGCACGCGATGGGCGTCCAGACCGGGGTCGACCTCGACGCGCTGATCGCGGTCTCGCGCCGGGTGCAGGAGATCGTGGGCCGCGTCCTGCCGGGTCAGCTCGTGAAGGCCGGCAAGTGGGACCGGCGCTATCCCCTGCCCGACGGAGTGCGCGAGCGGATCCCGGCCCGCGCATGACCAAGACCGCCATGCTGCAATCGAACCGCACTCTCTTCCGCCTATGACAAAGACGGCCACGCGAATGCTGCGATTGATGGACAGTGCCGTCCGTCTCTGGCGCATCCCCGTCATTGGCAAGGAAAAGGGCCGCGTCCTGCGCCGCCTGCTCCTGCGCCACCAGCCCCGCCGCGGGATCGAGGTGGGCTCGCTCTTCGGCTACTCCGCGATCCTGGTCGCCGGTCACATGCCGCGCGGCGGCCGGCTGGTCTGCGTGGAGCAGAATCCGTACCTGGCCAAGTTCGTGGAGAGCAACGTCGAGAAGGCTGGCCTGGCGCGGTACGTTCGAGTAGTCGTGGGCGACGCCCTGCGGGTGCTGCCGTTGCTGCGCGGGCCGGTCGACTTCCTCCTGCTCGACGCGGCCAAGGAGGACTACCTCGACTACCTCCGCGCGGTCGAGTCGCGGCTCACCAAGGGCGCGCTGATCGTGGCCGACAACACTGGCATGTACCGGCGCGACGTGAAGCCCTACCTCGACCACGTGCGCAACGATCCGCGGTACACGAGCCGGGAGCACGACTTCGACTTCGACTGCATGGAAGTCTCGGTCTTCCGCGGCTAGGCCCTCCGCATGTTCGGCGAGAAGCACGACCCGGAGTTCCTCAAGCACCTCTTCGAGACCACCGAGATACTGCGCAAGCCGGTGGCCGGGATCATCGCGGGCTACCACGTGCTGCCTTACATCCTGGTGGGGCCGCAGGAGGCACAGCCGGCTTCGTCGGTGGAGATCCGCGGCAAGATCAAGGTCTCGCCGCGGCTGGTGCTGGCCCCGGGGCGCGCGG
>DASZJM010000581.1:0-6943 GCA_035948165.1 Candidatus Methylomirabilota bacterium | reverse complement strand
AGGCTCGCCACGCGGCGGTCGGGATGCCGGGCGGTGCCGGTGACGTACTGGTTGGTCACGTAGCCGAAGCCGAGGCGCGCGTCCGGGTCGGCGAAGCCGATCGAGCCGCCGCGGCCCGGGTGGCCGAAGGTGCGCCGGCCGGGCCCGCACTCGAAGAGCCCACCCGGCAGCGCGAGCATGAAGCCGGTGGCGAAGCGGGTGGGAAGGGTCAGCACCGCGTCGCGGCCGGACGACTGGGCGACGATGGCGCGGTCGATGGTGGCGGGCGCGAGCAGCCGCACCGAATCGAGCTCGCCGCCCCGCGCGAGCGCGGCGTAGACGCGGGCGACCCCGCGGGCGCTGGTGTGGCCGTTGGCGGCCGGGATCTCGGCCGCGCGCCAGGCGCGCGTGTTGACCAGGTCCACGGTGCGCGGGGGATTGAGGAACGTGCGCCCGGAGACCGAATCGGGATCGGCGAGGATCGTGTCCCAGATGGTGGGCTCGGCCGACGGCGGAGGCGGCAGGACGACGGCGGCGCGCCCGTCGATCTCCTCGGGCACGCCGATGAAGAAGTCGGCGCGGAGCGGGCCGGTCACCTCGTCGCGCAGGAACGCGCCGACGGTGCGCCCGTCCACCCGGCGGATCACCTCGCCCACCAGGTGGCCGTAGGTGATCGCGTGATAGCCGTGCTGGCTGCCCGGCGTCCACCACGGCCGGCTCTCCGCGAGGGCGCCGGTCATCGCCGACCAGTCGAAGAGGGCCTCCGCGGGCAGGGTCGGGCGGATGGCGGGCAGCCCGGCCCGGTGGCTCAGCAGCCAGCGCACCGGGATGTCCTGCTTGTCGGCCTGGGCGAACTCCGGCCAGTAGCGGGCCACCGGCGCGTCCAGGTCGAGCTTGCCGCGCTCGGCCAGCATGTGGGCGCAGAGGGCGACCATCCCCTTGGTGGTGGAGGCGACGCTGACGATGGTGTCGGCGTTCCAGGCCCGCGTGCGGGCGGCGTCGGCGTGGCCGCCCCAGCAGTCGACGAGCCGCGCCCCGTCGAGGTAGACGCACACCGCGGCGCCCACGTCCCCGCGCTCGGTGAAGTTGCGGAAGAACGCCTCGCGGACTCCGGTGAAGCGCGGGTCGCAGTGCCCGTCGATCGTCAGCATCTAGGATTCGTCGTAGCCGGACGGCTTGCGGTAGCCGCCGATCTCGCGGGCCAGCAGCGCGGTGAAGCGGATCGGGGTCAGGTCCTCCAGATAGGGTCCGATGGCCTGGAGCCCGATCGGCAGGCCCTCGCGCGAGAGGCCCACCGGGAACGCGGTGGCGGGCTGGCCGGGCACGTTGGAGAGCGCGGGATAGCAGAGGCCGTGCAGGTACGGCACCGACCGGCCGTTGACCGTGAAGGTCAGGGTGAGGTCGCTGTCGTCGGCCGGGAACGCGCGATCGATGTGCGGGTAGGCGAGCACGTTGATGGCGGGGGACAGCAGCACGTCCCACTCGCGGAAGAAGGCGCGCCACGCGGCGCGGTGCTGCTCGCGGCGGCCGTGCCACAGGAGGTAGTCGCCCGCCGAGCCCTCGAGGCCCCGCGCGGCGGCGAGGGAGAGATCGTCGCCCGCGGCGCGGAAGGCCGCGATGCGCTGGCGGCGCGTCTCCGCATCCACGCGCGCGCCGGTCACCGCGGAGAGCAGGGTGCGGTAGAAGCCGTGATACTCGCGGTGATCGCCGAGGCCGTCGGGCTGGACCTCCTTCACCACCGCGCCCAGCTTGGCGAGGCGACCAACCACGTCCTGCAGTCCGGCGCTGATCTGCTCGTCGACCGGCAGCCACGGGATCGGCGGCAGCACCGCGACCCGGAAGTCGCGGAGGTGCTCGCGCCGGGCCGGGGGCAGCGTCACCTTCCACGCCACGTCCTCGCCGACCTCGGGGCCGGCCAGCACGCCGAGCGCCAGCTCCAGGTCCTCCGCGCTGCGCGCGAGCGGGCCCTGCACTCCCATCACGACCGCGGCGTTCGGGAGGGGCGGGAACGGGAACTGGCCACTGCGCGGGAGCAGGGTCTCGCTCGGGCGGTGCCCGTAGATGCCGCAGAAGGCGGCGGGCACGCGGATGGAGCCGCCGATGTCCGAGCCGACCTCGAGCGCGCTGAGGCCGGCCGCGATGGCCGCCGCGCTGCCGCCGCTGCTGCCGCCGGGGGTCCGCCCGAGGTCCCACGGGTTGTTGGTGCGCCCGTAGACCGGGTTGGTCGACTGCCAGTCCGCGAGCATCGGCGGGACGTTGGTCTTGCCGAGCAGCACCGCGCCGGCCGCCTGGGTCCGCGCGGAGACGGGGGCGTCGTGCTGGGAGATGAAGCCCTTCCAGTCCGGCACCCCGCAGGAGGTGTGGAGCCCGGTGACGTTGATGGACTCCTTGAGGGTGATGGGCAGCCCCAGCAGGGCGCGCGATTCGCCGCGCCGCTGGGCGTGCTCGGCCGCGGCGGCCTGCTCTCGCGCGCGCGTGAAGTCGCGGACGACCACCGCGTTGAGCGCGCGGTCGTGCCGCTCGATGCGCCGGATGTACAGCGCGGTGAGCTCCGGCGCGCTGATGGTGCCGCCGCGGAGCGCGCCCAAGAGCGCGGTCGCGCTGGAGAATGCGTCCACGTCCGCCATGATGGGATCTCCTCTCGGTTACCGCACCCAGCCGCCGTGGACCGGGTGATGCGAGCAGATGAATTCCACGAACGCGGGCCGGCCCTTGGCGTTCTCGTCGAAGGCGCGCCGGAGCGCGGGGATGATCTCGGCGGGCTGGGTGACGTCCTCGGCGTGGAAGCCGACCGCGCGCGCCATGTTGGCCATGCACGCGCTGCCGTGGTCGGAGACCTTCCAGGTGTAGGGGTCGTGCCCCTCGCCCCAGAAGCCGGGGCCGTAGCCGGAGTAGCCGCCGTTGTTGATGTGGATGGTGGTGATGCCGATCTGGTAGCGGGCCACCGCCTCGAAGTTGCCCATCATGTAGCAGACGCCCGCGTCGCCGGTCACGTGCACGCATTGCCGGTTCGGGTAGGCGAGCTTGGCCGCCACCGCCCCGGCCAGGCTGAAGCCGAGGGTGGAGACGTTGCCCCAGCCGAGGTAGCCGCGCGGGATCTGGGCCTCGTAGACGGTGCTGGTCTGGTCGCGGGTGTTACCCGAATCGGCGGTGAGGAACGAGCTCTTGGGATCGAGCACCTTGGCGAGGTCGCCGAAGACGCGATACGGGTTGATCGGCGTCTCGTTCGACTCGAGCCAGGGGCGGAACTTGTCCTTGAAGATCTGGCGCTGGCCCTTGATCTCCTCCAGGACCTCCGGGCGCTTCTTCGGGCCCTTGCTCTGGAGCTCCGCCACGAGGGCCTGGAGCGTGAGCTTGGCGTCGCCGATCACCGCGTGGCGTGTCTCGTAGCTGCGATTGATGTCGAGGGTGTCGATCGTGCACTGCACGATCGTCTTCTTGTGGGCGTCGGGCACCGCGTGGCTGAACCGGCCGGGGAAGAGGCTCGAGCCGATCGAGAACAGGAGATCGCACTTGCGCAGGAAGTGGTCGGTCATCGACCCGCGCACCCCGACCGAGAGCGGGTGGTTCTCCGGGAACACGCCCTTGGCCTTGAGCGTGGTCATCACCGGGATCTGGGCCGCCTCCGCGAACTGCAGCAGCTCGGCCGCCGCGTCCGCGTAGCAGACGCCCTCGCCCACGTGGAGCAGGGGATCCTTCGCGGAGAGCAGGGCGCGGACCGCCGCCTTGATGTCGTCCGGATCGGGGCCGGTGCGCCAGCCCTTGACCGGCGCGTAGGGATGCTCGTCCGCGTCGTACTCGCCGAGATCACGCGGGATCAGCAGCAGCACCGGGCCCGGGCGGCCGGAGCGCAGGTGGGTGTAGGCCCGTCGCGTGTACTCGGGGACGAGATCGGCGCGGTCGATCTTGCCGACCCACTTCGTGATGGGCTTGAACGCCTCCGCCATGTCGAAGTGGGTGTGCCGGCTCGCCCCGACGCCCAGACCCTCCGCGATCACCAGTAGCGGGGAGGAGTCCTCCCACGCCTGCGCGACCGCGCCGAACGCCATCTGGATGCCGGCCGCGTTGAGGCCGGCCATGACCGTGCACACCCCGATCTGCTTGCCGTTGGTGACGCGCGAGAAGCCGTCGGCCACCGCCACCGCGAAGCGCTCCTCGCCCATCATGAGGATGGGCATGCCCTCCTCGCCGAGCGCGTTGTTGACCGGGCTCGTCGGGTAGCAGCTCACCCACGGGGTGCCCTCCGACTTGAGGATGCGCGCGAAGCCGTTGACCGCCTTGATCTTCATGTCGTCTCCTTGGGATTGCGGATTTCCGCCACGGCGGCCGCGTAGCCGGATCGAAGGATGCCCACGTCGGAGGAGTAGTTCACGATGGTGGCGCCGAGCGCGATCACCTCGCGCACCGCCTCGAAGGTATCGACCGCCATCGCCACCGTCTTGCCGTGCTTGCGGGCGGCCTCGCCGAGGCGCACCCGGTGCTCGCGCAGGACGTCCCTCTGGGCCGGGGTGCCGAGGACGCCCAGGTCCTGGGCCAGGTCGGTGGGCCCGATGGTGAGCGCGTCGATGCCGGGCACCGCCGCGATCTCGTCGAGGCGGTCGAAGGCGGCCTTGCTCTCGAGCATGGCGGTCACGTGCACCCGCGCGTTCGCGGTCGCCATGTGCTCGGCGGGCGGGCGTACCCGGAACGCGGTGTGCGGCCCCGAGCCGTACATGCCGCGCGAGCCGAGCGGGGCGTAGCGGGCGGCGGCCACGATGGCGGCGGCCTGCTCGGCGGTCTCCACCTGCGGCACGTGCAGGTTCCACACCCCCGCGTCGAGCAGCCGGGTAATCCACTCCCGGTTGCCCTCGGGCGGGCGGACTACCAGAGGAAAGTCGAGCGCTCGGGCGAGGGCCGCCATGTCCGCGACCGTCTCGATGGAGAACGCGGAGTGCTCGGTGTCGAGCCGGGCGTAGTCGAGGCCGGCGGCCTGCAGCAGGGCGAGCACCGACGGGGTGCGGATCATGGTGATCCAGGTGCCGATCTGGATCTCCCCGCGCTCGGCGCGGGCGCGGTAGGCGTTCTCGGGGAGCCCGGGCGCGGCCACGTCAGGAGCCCCAGGCCACGCTCTCGCCGCCGTCGACGATGAGCGAGACCCCGGTGATGAAGCCCGCTTCCTCCGAGTGCAGGAAGAGGGCGGCGTTGGCCACGTCCCAGCCGGTGCCCATGCGCCGTCCCAGCGGCACGCGCCGGTCGCGCGCGGCGATGACCTCTTCCCGCGGCGTCCCGGCCGCGACGCGCGACTCGATGGCCATCGGAGTGTTCATCAGGCCGGGGAGGATCGAGTTGGCGCGGACGCCGTACTTGGCGTTGTGGGCGGCGAGGTTCTCGGTGAACGCGACCACCGCGGCCTTGGTGGTCTTGTAGCCCACCAGCGGGTACGCGTTCAGCGCGGCCATCGAGGCGATGTTCACGATCGAGCCGCGCGCTTCCCGCAGAGCGGGCAGGGCGTGCTTGCAGGTGAGCCACGTCGCCTTGAGGTTCACCGCGAGGCTCCGGTCGAAGGCCTCCTCGGTGAGCTCGGTGGCCCCCGCGTCGCCGAGGGCCAGGCTCGCGCCCACGTTGTTGTGGAGGATGTCGATCCGCCCGAAGCGCTCGCGCGCCGCCGCCATCAGGCGCGCGACGTCGTCCTCGCGCGTCACGTCGGCGGCAAAGGCCCACGCCCGGCCGCCGTCCTTGGTGATGAGGTCCACCGTCTCCTGCGCGGAGGCGAGCGCGCGGTCGACCACACAGACGTGCGCGCCCTCGCGGCCCAGCACGATGGCGGTAGCGCGGCCGTTGCCCACCGTCTCTCCCCGGGTCTGGCCGCCTCCCACGACGATGGCGGCCTTGCCCTCGACGCGCGTGCCGATCATGGGAGCAGGCTACTGCGGACGGGAGCGCGGAATCGTGGGCATGGGAGGCCTCCTCGGCCCCTCCCTTCTACCGCGCCCCCGGAGCCTGCGCAAGCGTATCCCGGCCCGGCGCGGGCTCACCTGCGATACACTACCGCCGCCCGACCCCACGCCCACCTTCGAGGAGGACCATTCGATGGCCATCGTCTGGCTGCCGAGCGTGATGCGCTGAGCCGATCATGGCCATGACCGGCCGGCAGGTTCTCGCGTGGCTCGCCGGCGCGGCGGTGGTGGTGATCGCCTGGCTCGCGCACCCGTTCGCGACGGGATTGCTGCTGGGCGCGCTGATGGGCTTCACGCTTCAGCCCGCGCACGACCGGCTCGCCCGGTGGAGTCACCGACCCACCCTCTCGTCGGTCGCCATCGTCCTGGCCGCCGGACTCGCCATCGTGGGCTCGGTGGTGGGCTTCGTCTCGGTCTTCGTCACCCAGGCGGTGGCCTTTGCCGCCGCGGTGCGGGAAGAGCTGAAGCCGGGAGGCGCGCTCGCGACCTGGGTGACCACGGTGATCGGCTGGCTCGCGCGCCTCGGGATCTCGCCCGACGCGATCGTGGAGCGGATCCGCGGGGCGGCGGGCGAAATCGCGACCGGGTCCGCCGCGGTCGCGGGGACGGTCGCGTCGGTCACGGTGGGGAGCCTGCTCGGCCTCTTCTTCGCCCTGCTCACCATGCACGTGATCCTGTGCCACTGGGCGCGGATGATCACGATCCTCGCCGAGATCTCGCCCCTCCGCCGTGAGGACACGCGCGGGCTCCTGGAGGAGTTCCGCACCGTGGGGCGCATCACCCTCTCCGGCACGGTGCTGACCGGGCTCGTGCAAGGCTCGCTCGCCGGGCTCGGCTTCTGGATGACCGGGGTGCCGCGCCCGCTCTTCCTGGGCATCGCGGCCGCCCTGGCGTCGCTGGTGCCCGCGGTCGGGACCCTGCTGGTCTGGGTACCCGCCGGGCTCTACCTCTTGGCCATCGGCTCGCCGGGCGCCGCGATCGTGGAGCTCGCGTGGGGCGCGCTGGTGGTGGTCGGCTTCAGCGACTAC
>DASZJM010000580.1:0-3790 GCA_035948165.1 Candidatus Methylomirabilota bacterium | reverse complement strand
GAAGAGCACCGGCGCCCGACGCATCACCGCGAAGTTCAGGGTCTCGTGGAAGATGCCCTCTTCCACGGTGCCGTCGCCGAAGAAGGTGACCGCGACGTCGTCGCGGCCGTCCATCATGAAAGCGAGCGCGGTGCCCACCGCGACCGCCATGGTCTGACCGAGAATCGCCGACGACGCGACGACACCGGCGTCGGGATCGTTGAGGTGAACGGAGCCGCCGCGCCCGCGCGCGCACCCGGTCTCGCGTCCGTAGAGCTCGGCCACCATTCCGCCGAGGTCGCCACCCTTCGCGAGATAGTGCGCGTGGCACCGATGGCCGCTGTAGAGCGCGTCGGTCCGCCGCAGCACCGAGCACACTCCGACCGCCACCGCCTCCTGTCCGATGGAGAAGTGGGTGGGCGTGCGCATCTCCTGCGATGGGTAGAGCTCGGCCAGCGTCTCCTCGATCCGCCGGATCCGCACCATGTCGCGTAGCAGCCGCTCACTCGTCTCGATCGTCATCGTCCTCGCCTGCCAACGGCGTTAGTGGGCGCTGTCCCGCTTACGAGCAGCGTCTCGCTGACGACGCTCTTGGTCACTCAAAGGCTCGCTATCGAGGGTCGGAGGCGGTTCGAACACCGTCCGCCGCTACCCTAAAACACCAATGCAAACAGCATCTTGAGACGCACCAACCCTCCCGGCCGACGCGGGGATATTCCGAGCCGGGTTGTCGCTTGGCACGCACAACTTGCATCGGCCATGCCAAGGAGACCGCACGGCCGGCTCCTGCAAACGGCTCCACGGCGCGCCGAGCCCTTGCTAGAATTGCCGCCATGTCGGCCGGATCCGCGCCTCTGGTGGGCATCCTCATGGGCTCCAAGTCAGACTGGGAGACGATGGCCCACGCGGCCAAGGCGCTGGACGCGCTCGGCATCGCCTACGAGGTAAACGTGATGTCGGCCCATCGCACGCCCGTGCTGGTCGACGAGTACGTGACCTCGGCCGAGGGACGCGGGCTCGAGGTGATCATCGCGGGAGCCGGCGGCGCCGCGCACCTGGCGGGAGTGTGCGCGGCGCGGACCCTGCTACCGGTGCTGGGCGTCCCCATGCAGTCGAAGGCGCTCAACGGGATGGACTCGCTGCTCTCGACGGTGCAGATGCCGGCGGGCATCCCGGTCGGCACTCTCGCCATCGGGCAGGCCGGCGCCACCAACGCGGGCCTGCTCGCGGGGGCCATCCTGGCCGGCAAGCATCCTCCGATCCGCGCCGCGCTCCGCAAGTATCGCGACAGCCAGACCCAGGCGCTGCTCGCTCAGACCGACCCGCGCGCGTGAGTTCGAACACGCAGGGAGAGACGTCCATGACCGATCCCAGCCCGTTCCGGACCAAGCTCGAGCACGCCGTCAACGCGCGGCACAGCCGGATGAATCCGTTCACGGAGAAGTGGGTCAACGGGGAGCTGACCCGCACCCAGCTCGGTCAGTGGGTGTGCCAGCACTACCAGTACGTGTCCCAGTTCGCGCGGTGGTGCGCGATCGTGTACGGTGGCTGCCCGGATCCGGACGCGCGGGACTTCCTGCTCGAGAACATCATCGAGGAGGAGTCCGGCACCAAGCACGTGGATCTCCTGATCCGGTTCGGCGAGGCGTGCGGGGTGAGCCGCGCCGAGGTCGAGGGGGCACGCCAGCTCCCGAGCACCCGGGCGTTGACCGCGTGGTGCTACGAGACGTCGCGGAAGCCCTTCCACGTCGCGGCGGCCGGGCTGCTGGTCGGGCTCGAGTCGCAGGTGCCGGGCATCTACAAGCGCAACCTCCCTCCGCTCAAGACCCACTACGGATTCACCGACCACGAGGTGGAGTTCTTCGCGATCCACATCGAGGCCGACGAGGTGCACGGCGAGCGGGGATATCAGATCGTCGAGCGCAACAGCGACACCGCCGAGAAGCAGGCCGAGGCCGCCGAGGCGGTGCGCGAGGCCACCGAGATGCGCTGGCAGTACATGACCGGGCTGCATCGGGCCTTCGTCCTCAAGGAAGACGCGTGAGCCAAGCCCGGCGCGTCGCCTCGCTCGACGAGGTGCCGGCCGGTCAGCCCAAGCTGGTGGAGCTGGACGGGACCCGGGTCGTCCTGGCCCGGGTGGGCGACGCGATCTACGCGTGCGGCGACGTGTGCAGCCACCGGGGCGGGCCGCTCAGCGAGGGCAAGCTGAACGGCACGCGCCTCGCCTGTCCGTGGCACGGGTGGATGTACGACGTGCGCACCGGGCAGTGTCTCTTCCCGGGCCGCGGGGCGGGCGTGCCCAGCTACCCGGTTCGCGTGGAGGCGGGCGAGGTCCTGGTGGAGCTGCCGTGATCACGGTCAAGCGTCTCACCCTCGAGGACGCCCTCGTCCTGCTGGCCGCCGCCGAGGCCAAGGCGCGCGAGATCGGGGTGCCCGAGACGATCTGCGTCTGCGACGACGGCGGCCACCCGATCGCGCTCCACCGAATGACGGGGGCGCGCATCACTGGGGTCGAGATCGCCAACGCCAAGGCGTTCACCGCGGCCGGCCACCGCCGGGCGACCCACCGGTTCAACCAGCCGCCGGGCGGCCCTGCGCTGCCGGGCAACGAGGCCTTCGGCATCCACGCCATGCACCCGGGCCGCTTCGCGGTGTTCGTCGGGGGATTCCCCATCGAGGTCGACGGCGAGGTGGTGGGCGGCATCGGCATCAGCGGGGGCAACGGGGAGCAGGACACCGTGGTGGGGACGGCGGCCCTCGAGGCGTTCGCCCGTCACCTGGCCGCGACCGGTACCTAGCCGCCGCGTGACGTCACCCGACGCCACCGGGCCGACCGTAGTCGGGCGCCCGGCCCTTTCGCTGATCGCGCGGGTCGCCGCGTACGCGGTCCCGCTCGAGATCGCCATCGTGACCGCCGCGGTCTTCCTGCCCGCGCTCCGGGCCGACTGGACCGACTGGGACGACCCGATCAACTTCCTCGGCAATCCCTACTACCGCGGCCTCGGCCTGCGCCAGCTTCGCTGGATGCTGACCGCGAGCGTGATGGGCCACTGGATCCCGGTGACCTGGCTCACCCTCGGGGCCGACTACGCGGTGTGGGGCATGCGGCCCTTCGGCTATCACCTCACCAGCATCTTGGTGCACGCGGCGAGCGCGGCCGTCTTCTATCTGGTGGCGCGCCGTCTGCTCGGCCTCGCGATGCCGTCGGGCTCCCCGGTGGCGAGGGGCCTCGGCGCGGCGGCGGCCACGCTCTTCTTCTCTCTGCATCCATTGCGCGCGGAGTCGGTGGCGTGGATCACGGAGCGGCGGGATCTCACCTCCGGCTTCTTCTTCCTGCTCACGATCCTCGCGTACCTGAAAGCCCACGAATCTCCCTCGGCAGTGCGGCGATGCTGGCAGCTCGCTTCCATCGGCTTCGCGGCACTCGCGCTGGCCTCGAAGTCGATCGTGATGGGACTGCCGGTCGCCCTCCTGATCCTCGACGTCTATCCTCTCCGCCGACTCGGACCCGCGCCGCGAGACTGGCTGCGCGCGCGCGCGTGGTCGGTCTGGCGCGAGAAGATCCCGTTCGGGCTCATGGCCGCCGCGGTCGCGATCACCGCCTACACCGTCCAGCACACCAGCGGCTACCTGACCGACGCCGCCCCCCCGGCCCGGGTGGTGATGGTCCTCCACAACGTCTGGTTCCACGCGTGGAAGACCCTCGTGCCCCTGGGTCTCGGGCCCCTCTACGAGCTGCCGGTGCGGGTCACCCTGATGGACCCGCCGTACCTGCACAGCGCGATCGGCGCGGTCGCGGTCACCCTCGCGG
>DASZJM010000579.1:0-2771 GCA_035948165.1 Candidatus Methylomirabilota bacterium | reverse complement strand
CAGCTCGAAGTCGCCGCCGCGCTGGCTCATCACCACCGCGCCGCTGATGGCGGGGGCCCACACGATCGGCCCGTCCACCAGCTTCCGCACCACGTTCAGCACCGGGTAGCCGCCGTCGCCCACCGCCTGGGTGAGGCCGGTGTAGGAGCGCGGGCCGAGCGCGATGGCGTAGGGGCCGTCGACGCCGGCCAGCCGCAGGAGCCGGGTCGCCTCCGCGATGCTGCGCGGGTAGTCCTGGTAGTCGTCGGGAATCGGCAGGATCGGGTACGCGGTGACCTGATCGATGCCCTTGATGCCGCCCGCCGCGTAGCCGTGGAAGATCGCGGTGTCCTCCGCGTAGGCGATGCGGGTGGCCGCGTCGATCAGGGGCTGGAGCTCCGGATCCTTCGCGCCCCGCTCGACCCCGTCCATCTCCTCCCGCGACAGATCGAAGTACGCGCGCAGCTCCACCAGCGGGAGCACCTGGCGGCGGGAGGCCTCGACGTCAGCGACCGGGCCCGCGTTGAGCCGCTCGCGCCGGCCGGTGTTCACCGCGGCCCCGGTCGGCCCCAGCGGTCCCTCGAAGTCGACCAGCTTCCGGCCCGCCAGCTTCAGCTTGAGGACGCGCGTGGCCTCCGCGTCGATCTCGTGCCAGGCGGAGCTCGAGATCGGGGCCAGCTCTCGCTTGAGGTTGTTCATAGTCCCTGGCCCCCCTTCAGGCTGCCGATCCCGAGCGAGCCGCTGCCGCCCGCGTCGGGGGCCGCCCCGCCCGCCCCGGTCGTCGCGGCCTGCTCCCGGGCGATGAGCGAGCCGGTGCTGAAGAGGTATTCCTTGAGGTGGGCGTCCATCTTGGCGTCGCGCCGGCGGTACCACTCGAGGAGCATGGCGAAGTGCTCCTTCTCCTCGTCGCGGTTGTGGGCCAGGATCTCCTTCAGCCCCGGATCGGTCGCGGCGTCGACCCGCTGATCGTACCAGTCGGCCGCCTCGAGCTCCTCCTGCATGGAGGTGAGCGCGCGGTGATTGTCCAAGGTCTCCGGCCGGAGCTTGTCTTCCGATTCGTGATAACCCGCCGAATTCGCCATCAGCCCTTCCTCCGAGAGGTGGTTGCGGTCCGTCCCTGGTGAGGCAACCCCGACACAATACTCTAGACGCCTGGCGGCCGCACGCGGTTGCCTGGAGCACGCTGATGACATTCGCGCGACGAGGTCGGCAACGGGGAGAGGGCGCACCGGGCCGTCCATCTGGCCGGGCGCCGGAACATTTTACCGTTGTCCTGAGGGGGATAGGTCAGGAATACGGCCGCGCCCAGTTCCCCCCGCGGCCTTAGTAAATTGCCTCAAGAAATCACGGTGTACTACCCTGAATACATGGGGGAAACCACCCCGTCTGAGCCCGTTCCCGGCGCCGCGGGCAGCCGCGATTTCCTCCCGGTCGCGGAGACGATCGTGGAGATGGCCCTGCGATCCGTCGGCGGTCGATACGCTCGCGTGTACCACGGAGACGGCGCCGAGCCCCACTGCGTGGCCTCCGCCGAGCCGGAGGGAGCGAGCCGCTCCGACCGGTGCGCGGCCACGGACATCGCCTGGAGCCGCCTGGTCGCGGCCGCCGATTCGGCGCGCGGCACTCCGGACATCCTGGCCGAGCGCGCGTGCCGGCTCGACCCCGCCACCCGCACCCAGATCAAGCGCAAGGGCCCCCGCGCGCTGGCCGCCGCCGCGATCCGCGTGCGCGGCACCGCGGTGGGCAGCCTCGTGGTCGCCGACCGGACCGGCCGCCGCTACGCGGATCACGAGCTGCGCCTGCTCGCCACCCTCGCCGACCACGTGGCCCTGGTCGTCGAGAACACGCGCCTCGAGGCCGAGACCACCCGCCAGCAGTACGAGGCCGGCGAGCTGGCCGTCGTGGCGAGCCTGATCGGCGAGCGTCTCGACCCGATCTCGGTGGGCCAGCGGATCGCGGAGAGCGTGCTCGGCCTGCTGGGCGTCCACAGCTCCGCGATCCGGCTCTTCCAGCCCGACGGCGCCCTCGGCGCGATCGCGCTGGCGGGCCGCGCGAAGGAGTACGCGAGCGTCGGCGACCGCATCCCGGCGGGGCTCGGCCTCGTCGGCCGCGCCGCGGTCGAGGGGCGACCGGTGTGGACCCACGACATCCGGATCGACGATCGCTTCGAGCAGAGCCTCAAGCTGCGCGCGCGGAACGTGGCCGCCGGCATCGTCGCGGGGATCGCGGTCCCCATGCACGCCGCCGGCGTGGTGATCGGCGTGCTCTCGGTGGGCAGCATGGAGCCCCGCAGCTTCACCCAGCGGGAGATCGACCTCCTGCAGCGCTTCGCCGACCAGGCTGCGCTCACCATCGCCAACGTGCGCACGCAGGAGACGCTGGCCAAGCAGGCAAAGCGCCTGCAGATCCTCCACGACATCGACGTCGCCATCATCACCGAGACCGCGCCGGCCGCGATCGCGGAGGCGGTGCTCGGGCGGCTGCGCGAGCTCTTGGGCGTCCCCCGCGCGATCGTGAACGTCTTCGACCTGTCGGCGGGCGAGGTGCAGTGGCTGGCCGCGGTGGGCCGCCAGCGGGTCCATCGCGGTCCCCCGGTCCGCTACCCGCTCCAGTTCGCGGGCGACCTGGATGCCCTGCGGCGCGGGGAGGCCCAGGTGGTCGACGTCCGCACGCTGCCGACCGGCCCCGAGGCCCAGGCCCTGCTCGCCTCGGGCGTGCACACCTACATGGTGGTGCCGATGATCGCGGCCGGCGAGCTGATCGGCTCGGTGAGCTTCGGCGGCGACCAGGAG
>DASZJM010000578.1:0-9570 GCA_035948165.1 Candidatus Methylomirabilota bacterium | reverse complement strand
GAGGTCCGCAACGAGGCGGGCGCGGAGTACGAGATCGTGCTCCGCCTGCGCACCGGCGCGGCGGTGACCACCCGGGTGACGCTCTCCAAGGACGGCAGCCTGGTGTGGCTGGTGGCCTGGCTGCGCAAGCTCCCGCCGGGCCGGACCATCAGCGGCAACGCGGTGCTCGACATGCTGGTCGAGAACGACGCGATCGGACCCGCCCACTTCTCCTACAACGAGAGCGTGCGCTGGTTCTTCCTGAACAGCCCGGTCGTCAACCAGGGGCTGACCCCGGACCGGCTGCGGGGCGAGATCGATCATGTGGCCATCATCGCGGCGCGGACCGAGGCGCTGTGGGACTACGAGCGCTGGCGCTAGGCGCCGACCGCTCAGGTGAGCGGAGCCGGCAGGTCTGATCGGCCCATGAGGTAGCGGTCGACGCCGCGGGCGGCGCTGCGGCCCTCCGCCATCGCCCAGACGATCAGCGACTGGCCACGCTGCATGTCGCCGGCGGTGAACACGCCGGGCACGCTGGTCATCCAGTTGTCGTCCCGCTTGACGTTCCCGCGCTCGGTGAGCGCGACCCCGAGCTGCTCGAGCAGGCCGGGCCGCTCGGGCCCCACGAAGCCCATGGCCAGGAGCGCCAGCTCGCAGGGCAGCGTGGAGGTGGAGCCCGCGATCTCGCGGAAGATCAGGCGACCGCCTTCGCGCACCGGCTCGACCTGGGCGAGCTCGAGCGCGCTCAGCCGGCCGCGCGCGTCGCCCACGAAGCGGAGCGTCGAGACCGAGTAGACACGCTCGCCACCCTCCGCGTGGGCGGAGGAGACCCGGTAGATGTTGGGCCACTGCGGCCACGGGTTGTCGTCGGCGCGCTGGTCGGGCGGGCGGGGCAGGATCTCGAGTTGGTGCACCTCGCGGGCGCCCTGGCGGTGCGCGGTGCCCAGGCAGTCCGCGCCGGTGTCGCCGCCACCGATGATGACCACGCGCTTGCCCTCCGCGGTGACGAAGGTCTCGTCGGAAACCGCGTCGCCAGCGCAGCGGCGGTTCTGCTGGGTGAGGTAGTCCATCGCGAAGTGGACGCCGTCGAGGTCGCGGCCGGGGATCGGCAGGTCGCGCGGCGCGCAGGCCCCGCCGCAGAGCACGACGGCGTCGAACTCCTGCCGCAGCGCCTCCGCGGGCCGATCCACCCCGACGTGGGCGTTCACCACGAAGCGCACGCCCTCCGCCGCCATCTGGGCGAGCCGCCGGTCCAGCACCCGCTTCTCCATCTTGAACTCGGGGATCCCGTAGCGGAGCAGGCCGCCGATGCGATCGGCCCGTTCGAAGACGGTCACCGCGTGGCCGGCCCGGCAGAGCTGCTGGGCCGCCGCGAGGCCGGCGGGGCCCGAGCCGACCACCGCCACCGTCTTTCCCGTCCGGACCGCGGGCGGCTCGGGACCGACCCATCCTTCCGCGAAGGCGCGGTCGATGATGGAGATCTCGATGCCCTTGATGGTGACCGGGTCGTCGTTGATCCCGAGCACGCAGGAGCCCTCGCAGGGGGCGGGGCAGAGGGTGCCGGTGAACTCCGGGAAGTTGTTGGTCGCGTGCAGGCGATCGATCGCCTCGCGCCACCGGTCGCGGTAGACGAGGTCGTTCCAGTCCGGGATCAGGTTGCCGAGCGGGCAGCCCTGGTGGCAGAAGGGGATGCCGCAGTCCATGCAGCGGGCGCCCTGCTTGCGGAGGCCCTCGCCCGGCCACGGCAGCATGACCTGCTTCCAGTCGCGGACGCGCTCCTCGACCGGTCGGTAGGGCTGCTTGTCCCGCTTGAACTCGATGAAGCCGGTGACCTTGCCCATGTCGGCTAGTTGTGGGCGCTCGCCATCACCGCCTCGTCGGCCGACATCCCAGTCTCCTGGGCCTTCTTGATCGCGGCCATCACCCGCTTGAAGTCCTGGGGGATCACCTTCACGAACTTGGCCTGGCTGCGCTCCCAGTCGACCAGCAGCCGCGCGGCCACCGGGCTCTGGGTGTAGCGGATGTGGCGCGCGAGCAGGTCCTTGACCAGCTCCACGTCCTCCGTGTCGACGAGCGGCTCCAGGTCGACCATGCCGAGGTTGCAGCGCCGCTTGAAGTCGCCTGCCTCGTCGAGCACGAAGGCGAGGCCGCCCGACATGCCGGCCGCGAAGTTGCGCCCGGTCCGCCCGATGACCACGACGCGCCCGCCGGTCATGTACTCGCAGCCGTGGTCGCCCACGCCCTCCACCACCGCGAGGGTCCCGCTGTTGCGCACCGCGAAGCGCTCGCCGGCCACCCCGCGAAAGTAGGCCTCGCCGCCGGTGGCCCCGTAGAGCACCACGTTGCCGACCAGGATGTTCTCCTCGGCCACGAAGGTGGCCTCGCGGGGCGGGAAGACCACGAGCTTGCCGCCGGAGAGGCCCTTGCCGATGTAGTCGTTGGCGTCGCCCTCCAGGGTGAGGCTCACGCCCCGGGGCAGGAAGGCCCCGAAGCTCTGTCCGGCCGAGCCGGTGAAGTGGATCCGGATGGTGTCGTCGGGGAGGCCTTCGGCTCCGTGGCGCCGCGTGATCTCCGAGCCGAGGATGGTGCCCACCGTGCGGTTCACGTTCTGGATGGGCAGCCGGATGTCCACCGGCTCGCGCCGCTCGAGGGCCGAGCGGCAGAGCGGCAGCAGGGTGGTCATGTCGAGCGAGCGGTCGAGGCCGTGGTCCTGCTCGACGATCCGCCGCACCGCCACCTCGGGCCCCACCGCGGGGCGGTGGAGGATCGCGGCGAAGTCGAGACCGCGCGCCTTCCAGTGATCGACCGCGGCCGCCACGTCGATGCGGTCGACGCGGCCGATCATCTCGTCCATGGTGCGGAAGCCGAGGCGCGCCATGTGCTCGCGCACCTCCTCCGCGATGTAGCGGAAGAAGTTCTCCACGAACTCGGCCCGGCCCGCGAACTTGCCCCGCAGCTTCGGATCCTGGGTCGCGATGCCGACCGGGCAGGTGTTGAGGTGGCACACCCGCATCATGATGCAGCCCATCACCACCAGCGGGGCGGTGGAGAAGCCGAACTCCTCCGCGCCCATCAGGGCCCCGATCACCACGTCGCGGCCGGTCTTCATCTGCCCGTCGACCTGCACGATGATGCGGTCGCGGAGCTTGTTCATCACCAGGACCTGCTGGGTCTCGGCGAGCCCCAGCTCCCACGGGGTGCCGCCGTGCTTGATCGAAGTGAGCGGCGCCGCGCCGGTGCCGCCGTCGTGGCCGGAGATCAGCACCACGTCGGAGTGCGCCTTGGCGACCCCGGCCGCCACCGTGCCGACGCCCACCTCGGAGACGAGCTTCACGCTGATGCGCGCCCGCGGGTTGCCGTTCTTCAGATCGTGGATGAGCTGGGCCAGGTCCTCGATCGAGTAGATGTCGTGGTGCGGGGGCGGGGAGATGAGGCCCACGCCCGGGGTGGAGTGCCGCACCTTGGCGATCCACGGGTAGACCTTGTGGCCGGGCAGCTGGCCGCCCTCGCCCGGCTTGGCCCCCTGCGCCATCTTGATCTGGAGATCCTCCGCGTTGACGAGGTACTCGCTGGTCACCCCGAAGCGTCCCGACGCGATCTGCTTGATCGCGCTCCGGCGGGAGTCGCCGTTGGGCTCGCGCCGGTAACGCAGCGGGTCCTCGCCGCCCTCACCGGTGTTGGACTTGCCGCCCATGCGGTTCATCGCGATCGCGAGGGTCTGATGCGCCTCCAGGCTGATCGAGCCGTAGGACATGGCCCCGGTGGCGAAGCGGGGCAGGATCGCCTCAACCGGCTCGACCTCCTCGAGCGGGATCGGCCGGGGCGCGTAGCGGAGGTCGAAGAGCCCGCGCAGGGTGGCCCGGCGCTGGTTCTGGTCGTCGACGAGGGCGGTGTACTCCTTGAAGATCCGGTACTGGCCGCTCCGGGTGGCGTGCTGCAGCTTGTACACCGTCTCCGGGTTGAAGAGATGGTACTCGCCGTCACGCCGCCACTGGTACTCGCCGCCCCAGGAGAGCTCGCGACCGCCCACCGGCCGATCCGGGTACGCCCGCCGGTGTCGGGCGAGCGCCTCCGCCGCGACCAGGTCGATGCCGACCCCGCTGATGCGCGAGGCGGTCCACGTGAAATAGCGGTCGATGAGCGGCTTGCCGAGGCCGATGGCCTCGAAGATCTGGGCGCCGCGGTAGGAGTGGATGGTGGAGATCCCCATCTTGGAGATCACCTTCAGCACGCCCTTGTTCAGCGCCTTGATGTAGTTCTTCACCGCGGTCTTGTGATCGAGCCCGGGCAGGAGGCCCTGCCGGATCATGTCGTCGAGGCTCTCGAAGGCCAGGTACGGATTGATCGCGCCCGCCCCGTAGCCCAGCAGCAGGGCCATGTGGTGGACCTCGCGCGCCTCGCCGGTCTCGATCACGAAGCCGACCTTGCAGCGCGTCCCCTCACGGATGAGGTGGTGGTGGATGCCGGCGGTGGCGAGCAGCGCCGGGATCGGGGCGTGGGCCGCGTCGACTCCGCGATCGGACAGGATCAGGAAGGTGCAGCCGTCCGCGACCGCGCGGGTCACCTGCCGGCAGAGCTCGTCCATCGCCCGCTCGAGTCCCGCGGGCCCGTCGGCGACCGGGAAGAGCATGGAGACGGTGGTGGACTTGAAGCCGGGCTGATCCACGTGGCGGATGCGCGCCAGCTCCTCGTTGTGGAGGATCGGGGTCTTGAGCTTGATCTGGCGGCACGCCGAGGGGACCGGCTCGAGCAGGTTGCCCTCGGGGCCGATGCTGGTGGCGATCTGGGTGACCAGCTCCTCGCGGATGCCGTCGAGCGGGGGATTGGTCACCTGCGCGAAGAGCTGCTTGAAGTAGTCGTAGAGCAGGCGCGGGCGCTCCGAGAGCACCGCGAGCGAGGTGTCGGTGCCCATCGAGCCCACCGGCTCCTCGCCCCCCGCGGCCATCGGGCCCAGCAGCAGGCGGAGGTCCTCGTGGGTGTAGCCGAACACCTGCTGCCGCTCGAGCACCGTCTGGTGATCGGGCTCCGGCACGCTGGGCGGCGCGGGCAGGTTCTCGACCGGGGTGAGGTAGGCCCGGATCCACTCGCCGTACGGATGCTGGGTCGCGTAGGTGTGCTTGAGCTCGGCGTCGTCGATGATGCGGCCCTGCGCGGTGTCGACCAGGAAGATGCGGCCCGGGTGCAGCCGCTCCTTGAGGAGCACGCGCTCGGGGGCGATGTCGAGCACCCCGACCTCGGAGGCCATCACCACCATGTCGTCCTTGGTGACGTAGTAGCGCGAGGGCCGGAGGCCGTTGCGGTCGAGGACCGCGCCGATCACGGTGCCGTCGGTGAAGGCGATCGAGGCCGGGCCGTCCCAGGGCTCCATCAGGCAGCCGTGGTACTCGTAGAAGGCCTTGCGCTCCTCGCTCATCGACTCGTGGCCGCTCCACGCCTCCGGGATCATCATGAGCACGGCCAGGGGCAGGGGGCGGCCGGCCATGACCAGGAACTCGAGCACGTTGTCGAAGACCGCCGAGTCGCTGCCGCCCTCCACCACGATCGGCACGATCTTCTTGAGGTCGTCGCCCAGCACCGCGGAGTGGCACAGGGCCTCGCGCGCCCGCATCCAGTTGATGTTGCCGCGGAGGGTGTTGATCTCCCCGTTGTGGGCGATGAAGCGGTACGGATGCGCGAGCGGCCACGACGGGAAGGTGTTGGTGGAGAAGCGCTGGTGGACGAGGGCCAGCGCCGACTCCACCAGCGGGTCGGTGACGTCCGGGAACATGCCCTCGATCTGGTCGGCGGAGAGCATGCCCTTGTAGATGAGGGTGTTGGCGGAGAGGCTCGGGAGATAGAAGTACTGCCTCGCCCCGATCGTGCTCTTGCGCACCTCGTGCTCGGCCCGCTTGCGGATGATGTAGAGCTTGCGCTCGAAGGCGGCCCGGTCGGGCACGCCCGCCCCGCGGCCGACGAACACCTGCTCGAAGGTGGGCTCGACCGCGCGGGCGCTCGGGCCGATGGGGGAGGAGTCGGTGGGGACGGGCCGCCAGCCCAGCACCACCTGGCCCTCCTCGACCACGATGCGCTCGAGGATGGCCCGGCACGCGGCCCGGTCGCGGGTGTCGCGCGGCAGGAACACGAGGCCCGCGCCGTAGCGTCCGGGCTCGGGCAGCGCGATGCCGAGGGCGGCGCACTCGCGGGTGAGGAACAGGTGCGGCATCTGGATGAGGATGCCGGCCCCGTCCCCGGTGTTGACCTCGCAGCCGCAGGCGCCCCGGTGCAGGAGGTTCTTCAGCACCGTGAGGGCCTGGGAGACGATCGCGTGGGACTTGCGGCCCTTGATGTCCACCACGAAGCCGACGCCGCAGGCATCGTGCTCGTGGGCCGGATCGTAGAGTCCCTGCGCCGGGGGCAGACCCGGAGCCATTGCCGACACGTCTTCGTGCATCGTTTTCTCTCTCCACCCCGCCGTCGCGGCCGGGGCCCCCGAAGCGTTCTTCCTACCGCCGCCAAACTTCCCGAGAGCCTACACGGGACGGAAGCATTAGCCAAGCACAAAGTAAAAAAACACCTCATTAGAGTTACTAATAGTGGTAGGTTGGGCGCGTGAACCTCGAGACTCTCAAGCTCTACTGCGACGTGGTCCGGCTCCGCAGCTTCTCCCGTGGCGCCGCCGCCAACGCGGTCTCCCAGTCGGCGGCGAGCCAGGCCATCCAGCAGCTCGAGGCGGAGGTGGACGCGGTCCTGCTGGACCGCTCGCGCCGCCCGCTCCTGCCCACCGAGCAGGGGCAGGCCTTCTACGACAGCTGCCGCACCCTGCTGCAGGGCTGGGAGAAGGCGCGGGCGGAGCTGGCCGCCGCGCGCGAGCGCGTGGAGGGCACGGTGCGGGTCGCCGCCATCTACTCGGTCGGGCTCCACGACATGAGCCGGCACATGCAGCCGTTCATGGCCGCCTATCCGCAGGCGCGGGTGCTGCTCGAGTGCCTGCACCCGCACAAGGTGGTGGAGGCGGTGCTGGAGGACGAGGCCGATGTCGGCATCCTCTCCTATCCGGCCGCCACGCGGGCGCTCACCGTGCTGCCGCTCCGCATGGAGCCCATGGTGCTGGTCGCGCATCCCGCCCACCGGCTCGCCCGGCGGCGGACGGTGAGTCCGGAGGAGCTCCAGGGCGAGAAGTTCGTGGCCTTCGACCGCGACCTGGCCATCCGCAAGGCCATCGACCGGGCGCTCCGGCAGCACGGGGTCAAGGTCGAGGTGGTGATGGAGTTCGACAACGTCGAGACCATCAAGCAGGCGATCGGCATCAACGCGGGGGTGAGCATCCTGCCGCGCCCGACCGTCCTCAACGAGTCGGGGATGCGCACGCTGGTGGCGGCGCCGCTCGGCCTGCCCACCCTCGTGCGGCCGATCGGCATCATCCACCGGCGCGGCCGGCGCCTCACCCCGGTGGTGGCGCGCTTCATCGAGCAGCTGCAGAAGCCGGTCGACCCGGCGCCGTGATACCGTAGTCGGCATGCGCAGCGCGCGCGTTTCCCCCAAGGCCTGACGAGGAGTGGTGGCATGAGCGAGACCCCCGCGTCCCTGATCATCGCGGCGAGCGAGAGCGATTCGAACCTCGCCTACGCCTGCCGCTTCCTGGCCCCGGATCCCTTCGTCTTCCTCCAGGTCAACGGGCGGAAGACCTTGCTGATGTCCGACCTCGAGGTCGATCGCGCCCGGGCCCAGGCGCGGGTCGACGAGGTGCTCTCGCTCTCCGAGTGGGAGGCCAAGGCGCGCCAGCGCTGGCCCCAGCCGCGGCTCACCGACACCGTGAGCCTCCTGCTGGAGGACTACGGGGTCAAGGCGGTCGAGGTGCCCGGCGACTTCCCGCTCGAGCTGGCCGACCGGCTCCGCGAGCGGGGCGTCACCGTGACCCCGCGGCCCAGCCCCTTCCTGCCGGAGCGGGTGGTCAAGACCGCGGAGGAGGTGGCCGCCATCGAGGAGACCCAGCGGCACACCGAGACCGCGCTGGAGGCGGCGATCCAGGTGCTCCGCGAGAGCGTGATCCGCGGGGGCGAGGTGATCTACCGGAACCGCCCGCTCACCTCCGAGGACCTCAAGAAGACGGTGAACGTGTCGCTGATGGAGAACGACTGCATCGCCGAGCACACCATCATCGCCTGCGGGGAGCAGGGGGTCGACCCGCACAACCAGGGGTCGGGGCCCATCCGCCCGAACCAGGGGATCATCTTCGACATCTTCCCGAGGTCCTCCCGGACCCGCTACTACGCGGACATGACCCGTACCGTGGTCAAGGGCAAGGCCTCCGACGAGCTCCGGCGCCTCTACGACGCGGTGCTGGCCAGCCAGCTCCGGGGCATCGAGCTGATCCACGACGGGGCCTCCGGCTCGGCCATCCATGCCGAGGTCAACCGCACCCTGGAGAGCCGCGGCTACAAGACCGGGGTGGTGAACGGCCGGAACCAGGGCTTCTTCCACGGAACCGGCCACGGGGTCGGCCTGGACATCCACGAGATGCCGCGGATCAGCCGCCTGGACTCCGAGTTGAAGACCGGGCACGTGGTGACCGTCGAACCGGGGCTGTACTACCCCGGCCGCGGGGCGGTCCGGATCGAGGACATGGTGCTGGTGGAGGGGAGCGGCTGCCGGAACCTGACCCGGTCTCCCAAGATGGAGCTGCTCGAGCTCTAGCGGGGCCTCCGGGAGGGCGCGGTCGGGCGGTCTGGCCGCAGACAACCTTGCTTCTATTCAGACGTTTGGGTAGCATGACTAGGGAGTGTCACGCCTCTGATCGCGCTTTCCAGAAGCCAGGGTGACCGGAGCCACTCCGCCTGCAAGATGCCGTAAGACAGGGCATGTGTCTGGACGGAAAGGACACCGAAGATGAGTGAGAGTGTGGCCGCCACGGGAACGGCGTCGAAGCCCCGCCGCACCCTGACACGCGCCGTGATCCGGTTCGCCGGAGATTCGGGCGACGGGATGCAGGTGACGGGCGAGCAGTTCACGACCGAGGCCGCGTGGGCGGGCAACGACATCTCCACGCTGCCGAATTTCCCGGCCGAGATCCGGGCTCCCGCCGGCACCCTCTTCGGGGTGTCGAGCTTCCAGCTCCAGTTCGGCAGCCAGCGCGTCTACACCCCGGGCGATCAGCTCGACGCGCTGGTGGTGATGAACCCGGCCGCGTTCAAGGTGCACCTGGCCGATCTCAAGCCGGGTGGCATCCTGATCGTGAACCCCGGCGCCTTCGACAAGCGGAACCTCGACAAGGCCGGCTACGCGAGCAACCCGCTCGAGGATCCCGTCCTCGGCGAGAAGTACCGCCTGCACCTGGTCGACATGGAGGGCCTCACCAAGAAGGCCCTCGAGGACATGCCGCTGAACGCGAAGGAGAAGGATCGCTGCAAGAACTTCTTCGCGCTCGGTCTGGTCTCCTGGGTCTACACCCGGCCGCTCGAGCCCACCCTCGACGCGATCAAGAAGCGGTTCGCCAAGCGCCCCGAGTTCGTGGAGGCCAACATCCGCGCGCTGAAGGCGGGGCACGCCTTCGGCGAGACCGCCGAGATGTTCGCCGAGCACTACGGCGTCGAGCCGGCCGAGATGGCGCCCGGG
>DASZJM010000577.1:0-3253 GCA_035948165.1 Candidatus Methylomirabilota bacterium | reverse complement strand
TAGTCGCCCGCGAACTCGTGGACGAAGATCAGGGGCGCGCCCTCGCCCGTCTCCTCGTAGAACAGCTTGATCCCGCCGACGTCGGCGAACGGCATGGCTTGGCTCCGATCCGGGTAACGGTCCTGCGGATTGTACAACAGGGGCCGGATCGCGTGCGCGTGCGCCTAGAAGCCCCAGCCCGCCCCGAGGATGAAGCGCTGGTCGGTCCGGCTTCTCCCGGGGGCCGGCGTCGAGTCGTAGCGGTACTCGTGCCGCAGCTCGGCGAAGAGCCCCTTCCAGACCGTGAGGCGGGCCCCGGTGTCGATGTTGAGGAGGAAATCCCCGCTGAAATCCTCGAAGCTCGGCAGGTACTCGAGCTTGTGGTAGAGGAGGAGCGGGAGCGACTCGATCGGCTTGCCGTCGATGGAGTAGGCGAGGCGCGGCCCGAAGAACTCCTTGGTGCCGGTCCGCTTGAAGTTCTCGTACACCCACGCCAGGCCGACCTCGGTCGAGAGGTTGAACCGCGGCCCCTCGAACCACTGGTAGCCGACGCCCGCGCCGGGCGCCAGCCGCAGCTCGAGCTCGGCCACCCCGTCCCGCTCGGCCTTGACCGCGAGGTAGCCGTAGAACTTCTTGGTGAAGAAGTGATCGTACTTGGCGAGGCCCATCGCGTAGTCGATCGTGGTGCTCTTGAGGTGGGTGTCCGGATCCTCCTGCCGGCCGAACGAGTACTCGGCGCTGAAGGTGAGGCGGTCGTCCGGCCAGCGCTTCGAGAGCGCGGCGCGCGCCCCGAACTGCTCGGTCTCCGAGTTGCCGGTGGTGACCAGGCCGTTCACCGAGATCGAGCCGGTCCAGGCCGGTGGCGGCGGGTTGATCACGGTGATGTCCGCGATGGGCAGGGGCGCGGGCGGCGCGCCCGCCGGCGCGCTCTGCACGTACCGGTCCGGGCCGGCGGCCACGCCGGTGGCGACGGGTGGCTGCTCCTTGACGCCGACCTGGACCGGCGCGTCGGTGGAGAAGGTCTTCACCTTGGTGAGATCGACGACCACGTCGCCGGCGGCCTCGGTCTTGATCGTGAGCTTGCCGCCGGTTGCGGTGACGATCTTGCCGGAGAGGCGGTCGCCGTTGAGGAACTGGACCTCGTCGCCCGCCACCGGACCGGCGGGCGCGAGAAGCAGGCCGGGCATCATCATCACGAAGTAGACGATCGTTCGGCGCGGCAGCATGTGGAGGCCTCGCTTGAATGGGATGGGGGGTGGCGTCACCCGCGTCGCTCATTGTCTCGTAGCCACCCCGCGATCCGTGCATTTGACAAGGCGGTCGGGGGGGGCCCACAATCGCCCCGCCGAGCCTCAGATCGCCACGCTCTCCCCGTCGGGCCGAGCGCCCGGGAAAGGTTTTCCGACATGCGAGCCACAACGCGCTTGCGCCAGATGCTCCAGGCCCCCGGCATCATCGTCGCGCCCGGCGCCTACGACGGCTTCTCCGCGCGGCTGATCGAGGCGGCGGGCTTCCAGGCCGTCTACATGACCGGGGCGGGGACCGCCGCCTCGCACCTGGGGCAGCCCGACTTGGGCCTCGCCACGCTGACCGAGATGGCGAATCACGCGGGGCATCTCGCCTCCGCGGTCTCGCTGCCGGTGATCGCAGACGCGGACACCGGCTACGGCAACGCGCTCAACGTGGTCCGCACCGTGCGCGAGTACGAGAAGGCGGGGGTGGCGGGGCTCCACATCGAGGACCAGGTGGCGCCCAAGAAGTGCGGGCACATCGCGGGGAAGCAGGTGATCCCCACCGAGGAGTTCTGCGACAAGATCCGGGCCGCCTCCGAGTACCGCACCGATCCCGACTTCGTCATCATCGCCCGCACCGACGCCCGCGCGGTCACCTCGCTCGACGACGCGATCGACCGCGGCAACCGCTACGCGGCGGCGGGGGCCGACGTCATCTTCTTCGAGGCGCCGCAGACCGAGGACGAGATCCGCCGGGTGGCCCGCGAGATCAAGGCCCCGCTGCTGGCCAACATGGTCATCGGCGGCAAGACCCCCGCGATCAAGGTGGCCGAGCTCGAGCGCATCGGCTTCAAGATGGTGATCTTCCCCGCGGTGTGCATGGCGGCGGCGGTGCCCGCGATGGAGAAGGCGCTCGCGTACCTGAAGGAGCACGGCACCGACTGGCAGCCCGGCCCGGTGCTGAGCCCGATGGACATCTTCCGCCGCGTCGGCTTCGACTGGTGGCACAGCATCGAGGAGAAGTTCGCGGCGCGCTGATGTCCCGCACGATGTTCGAGAAGATCTGGAGCCGCCACGTGGTGGCGGAGGGGCCGGGCGGCCAGAGCCTGCTCTACGTCGACCGCCACCTGCTCCACGAGGGCGCGACCCACGCGTTCGCCCGCCTGGAGAAGCAGGGCCGGGTGGTGCGTCGGCCCGAGGCGTGCGTGGCCACCGCCGACCACTACGTGCCCACCGGGCCGGGGGCGGAGCCGATCGCCGATCCCGAGGTGCGCCGCATGGTCGACGATCTCGCGCGCCACACCGGCCGGCTCGGGGTCACCTTCTTCGGGCGCGGCGAGCCGCGGCAGGGCATCGTCCACGTGATCGGCCCCGAGCAGGGCGTGACCCAGCCCGGCATCGTCCTGGTGTGCGGCGACTCGCACACCGCGACCCACGGGGCCTTCGGGGCGCTCGCCTTCGGGGTCGGCTCCACCGAGGTGGAGCACGTGCTGGCCACCCAGTGCCTCTGGCAGCGGAAGCCGCGGGTGATGCGGATCACCGTCACCGGCGGGCGGTCGCAGGGGGTGATGGCCAAGGACGTCATCCTCGCGATCGTCGCGCGCATCGGGGCGGGCGGCGGGGTGGGCCACGCGCTGGAGTACGCGGGGCCGGCCATCCGCGCGATGTCGATGGAGGAGCGCATGACGGTCTGCAACATGTCGATCGAGGCCGGCGCGCGCGCGGGGATGGTGGCCCCCGACGAGACCACGTGGGCATACCTCGAGGGTCGTCCCTTCGCCCCGCGCGGCGAGGCGTGGGATCGGGCCCTCGCCCACTGGCGAACGCTGCCCTCGGACCCGGACGCGGTCTTCGACCGAGAGGTCACGCTCGACGCGACCGAAGTGGCGCCCACCGTCACCTGGGGCACGAGCCCGCAGGACGCGCTGCCGATCACCGCGCGCGTCCCGGATCCCGCCGCGGTCGGCGACCCGGCGCGCCGGGCGAGCATGGAGCGCGCGCTCGCCTACATGGGGCTGACCGCGGGGGCGCCGCTCGCCGGC
>DASZJM010000576.1:0-1542 GCA_035948165.1 Candidatus Methylomirabilota bacterium | reverse complement strand
CGGCATCCGCTTCAACCTGGCGCAGGCCGGAGCGACGACGCCGGAAATGATCGAGCCTCTGTCGAAGCGGGTCAACGAGCTCGGCTGGCACATTCAGATCAACGCGGCGGCGGCGAAGAGCGCCGAGATCATGCCGATCCTCGATCGGGTCGCCTCCCCGATCGTCTTCGATCATCTCGCGCACATTCCCGAGCCCGACGGCGTCAACCACCCGCTCTATGCGAAGGTGCGCGCGCTGATGGACAAGGGCCGGACCTGGGTCAAGCTCTCCGGCGCGTACGCCGATACCAAGGTCGGGCCGCCGACCTACGCCGACTCGAGCGCGGTCGCGCGCGCCTACGCCAAGGCCGCGCCCGAGCGCTGCGTCTGGGGCAGCGACTGGCCGCACCCCACCGAGAAGGACAAGCCGGACGACGCGGTGCTGTTCGACCTGCTCACCGACTGGGTGCCGGACGAGAAGGCGCGGCACCGGGTCCTGGTGGAGAACCCCGCCGCGCTCTACCAGTTCTAGGCGCGCGAGCGCCCGGCCGGAGGCTAGGCCGCGGCCGCGCCCCGCGACGCATGGCGATTGGTGGCCGCGTGGGCCATCGCGATGACGACGGGCAGCAGCAGCTCGGGGATGAGATAGCCGAGCCAGACCCCCGCGGGCGCGGGCAACCCGACCTGGCTGATCGACACTAGCCGGCCGACGCCGGCCAGAAGGACACCCAGCGCGAGCAGGTAGACCAGCGTGCCCTGGCGGCGGATGGTGACGGCGGCCCACAGATTGATGAGCCCGGTGGAGAAGTACACCCCGGCCATGAAGCGATGCACGTTGTCCAGCCGGGGCAAGGTGTCGGGCTGACCGAGGAACATCTGGAGCGTGCCGCCGAGCATGGCGATCGCGGCGACCAGGAACAGGCAGACCTGCACCACGCGCTGGCTGATCGGCATCGCGGAGCTCGCGGGCACGGCGCTATCTCGACTCGGACGGCCGGACCGGCACCATGCAGAAGCCCTGGGCCTCGATGCCGAGCGGCACGTTGAGCTTGCTGCGGAAGTTCTCCAGCGCCACCGCCGCGGTCAGCTCGACGACCTGGGCCTCGTCGAAGAACGCGCGGATCCGCCCGAACAGGTCCTCGCCCACGCGCTGGCCGGTGATGGTCATGGCCTCCGCGTATTCGAGCGCGGCGCGCTCCATCGGCGAGAAGCGCGCGCTCTCCCGCCAGGTCGGCACCTCGCGCACCTTCTCCTCGTCCGCTCCGGTCTGCATCCCCCGGGATGCATTGATGTCAATTCAGAAGGGGCAGCCGTTGATCAGCGCGACGCGGAGATAGATGAGGGGCAGCAGGGCGGCGGGCAGCCGCCCCGACTTCTCGATCGACGCCCCGAGCTGCTTGGCCGCCTTGAGGATCGGCGGGCAGTGGGCGAGGACCTTGGTGGTGTTGAGGAGCGCGCCGAAGACCCCCCGCTCGCGGTCGAACAGCTCACGGAGGGTGGGGTCTCCGGCGTCGTCTTCGATCTCGCGGACGCGCGGCACAGGGTCAGGCGCCGACGGTCTTG
>DASZJM010000575.1:0-4415 GCA_035948165.1 Candidatus Methylomirabilota bacterium | reverse complement strand
GCCGGACATGACGGTATAGACCCGGTCCTCCGGGTGCTTGTGCGGCATGAGCTTCACGCCGGTGGGCACCTTGACGCGGACGACGTAGGGACCCGGCTCCGAGGGCTGACCGACGACTACCGCGAGGCGGACGGAAGGCGGAAACGCGGGGAAGGGTTTCCAGACGATGTCCTCGGGCAGGATCGACTGGAAGACGGCTTGGCCTGGCTGATGGGTGCGAGTCATGGCGATGGCGACTACCGCGGCTTGATCAACTCGTTCAGTTGTTTGAGCGCCGCGGCATCCTTGGCGCTGACCGGGGGGTTCTGGCAGCGAGGATCGGTGCGCTGCAGCGCTCCACTCATGTCGCGCGTCAGTGGGATCGGGGCGCAGCCGTGGCCCGCTTCGCAGACGAGATCCCATTCGGGACGAGCCGCGACGTGGCACCCGAAGCAGTTGCCGCCGAACCGATTGACGACGTCGACGAATCCTCGTCTCCGGATCTGGGTCCCGTCCTTCGACACGTCGAGCTCGAAGAACTCCCAATCGCGCGTGGCCGGGTTGAATCCCTTGGCCCGCTTGACCATCGCCTCGCCCGGAATGAGCTGAATGACGGATCCCGGCGGGTACACGGCGCCCGTCGGCGCATTGGCCGCGGCCAGCGTCCCGGCCAGATCGCCTCGGAGATTGTCCACGAAGAAGTGACGCACCGAGGTCATCTTCGTGATGCAGCGAAACGACTTCGCGTCGACGTTGACATCCGAGCCGGCCGGACGATCCGCGCTGCTCGCGGGGCCTGCCGATAGGAGGACCGTGAGGGCGCCCAGTATCGCGATGGACGCGGCGTTGATGATCACGCGCCTGCTCACGAGACGAAGCGCGATACCGCGGCCTTCACGCACGCAAGAAGCTCAGCAGGTCGGCATTGATGGTGTCGGCCTCGGTCGTCGGCATACCGTGGGGGAAGCCCTTGTAAGTCTTCAACGTGCCGTTCTTGAGCCACTTCGCCGATAGCGGTCCCGAATCGGCATACGGCACGATCTGATCGTCATCGCCGTGCATCACCAGGACCGGCACGGTGATCTTCTTCAGGTCTTCGGTGAAGTCCGTCTGGGAGAAGGCGACGATGCCGTCGTAGTGCGCCTTGGCGCCTCCCATCATGCCCTGGCGCCACCAATTCCAGATCACGGCCTGAGAGGATTTCGCCCCAGGTCGGTTGTAGCCATAGAACGGACCGGCCGCCAGATCGTAGTAGAACTGAGATCGATTGGCGGCGAGCTGCGCCTGAAGCCCGTCGAACACGTCCTTGGCCAGCCCGCCCGGATTGGCCGCCGTCTTGACCATCAGCGGCGGCACCGCGCTGATGATCACCGCCTTGGCCACCCGGCTCTCGCCGTGGCGCGCCAGGTAGTGCACCACCTCGCCGCCGCCGGTCGAGTGGCCGATATGCACCGCCCCCTTGAGGTCGAGATGAGCGGTGAGCGCCGCCAGGTCATCGGCGTAGTGATCCATGTCGTGGCCGCCATCGGTCTGGGTGGAGCGGCCATGGCCGCGCCGATCGTGCGCGATGACGCGATAGCCGTGCTTGAGGAAGAACAGCATGTGCGTGTCCCAATCATCGGCCGACAGCGGCCAGCCATGGCTGAACACGAGGGGCTGCCCCTTGCCCCAGTCCTTGTAGAAGATCTCGACGCCGTCTTTCGTGGTGATCGTGCTCATGTTCGTCTTCCTTTGCTCGAACGTGATAGTCGATCGAAACCGAGGGCGAACGCACACGCGACTGTAGGCACGGCCGACGAAGGCGTCAAGTGGCATTTGCCTCGAATATCTCGCGCCAGGTTGCGCTCCAATTTCCGATCGGGGATCATCGCCGCGTGACGCGCCCGGCCCCCCTGGTCCTGGCGGTACTGACCGCGGCGACGCTCGTCGCCGGCGCGGCCTCCCCGGCGGGGGCGCAGCACGGCCGTGGGCGGCCGGCTCCGCGGGCGAGCCAGCTCCAGCCGGGTGAGTATTCCCTCGAGTTCGACCGAATCCTGGACGCGGTCAACCGGGGCGAGGCGCGTCAGGCGCTCGCCTACTATGAGGGCGTGGCCGCCCAGGCCGAGCAACAGGGTGACGGGAAGCGCGCCGGGCAGGCCGACATGGCGGTGGCGTTGGTCACCTTCAGGCTTGGCCTCTACCAAAAGACGATTCAGTCGGGTAGCCGGGCGATCGAGCTGCTCAAGGCGAATGCCCCCGCATCCAACGAGACCTTGGCCTGGGTGTCCACCGTCTACGCCAATGTGGGGCCGGCGTATCGGCTGGTGGGGGACCTCGCGCAGGCCCGGAAGGTGTTCGAGGAGGGCCTGGCTTACGTGGCGACCCAGCGAAGCCAGCCGGGCGCGGGCTTCGCGGCGGGCTACCTCGAGCGCTGGCTCTCATACGTCGACTACGACCAGGGCGACTACGCGACCGCGCTCGCCCGCGCCAGCCGCGGGTTCGAGTTCTTCAAGGATGGGGCGACACGCCTTCGAGCCGGCGCACCGGATCGCGTGCGCTGGCAATGGCATCGCCAGGCGGCCCTGTCGGGAACCGCGGTCGGGCGGGCGCAGCGTGCCCTGGGTCGGCCCGCGGAAGCGGACGCCGCCTTCGATCTGGCCCTTCAGTACGCGCGGGTCGTCGGGCTCCACGAGCTGCAGGTCGAGATCCTCAACGACCAGGGTGCTCTGGCGCTCGCGCGCCAGGACTGGCCGAAGGCGGAGGCGATCTACCAGCGGGGTTTGCCCCTGGCCCGCCAGATCGGGAGCGTTGCCTCCCTCGCGTGGCTGAACGCGGGGCTGGCGCGGGCGCTGAGCGGCCTCGGCCGCAGTGACGAGGCCCTCGCCGCGGCCCGGGACGCCGTGCGATACGTGGAAGAGCAACGGGGAGAGCTCCGCGCGGCCTCGTTGCGCAGCGGGTTCCTCGAGGGGAGGCAGGGAATCTACGAGGACGCGGTGCGGCTGGCGCTGCAGGCTCAGCGTCCCGACGAAGGATTCGCCCTGGCCGAGCGGAGTCGCGCGCGTGCCTTCCTCGATCTCCTCAGCAGTCAGACCACGCTCTCCAAGGGCAAGACCCGCGCTCTGGTCGACGAGGAGGTCCGGCTGCGCGCCCGCCTGGCCGAAGCACAGGCCGTCGCTCGGGATGCGGGCGAATCGGAAGACGCGGTGGCGGCGCGCGCACCCCTCGAAGCCGTCGAACGGGACTACCGTGTCTTTCTCGAGCGCGTCCGCAAGGAGAGCGTCGAGCAGGTCTCGCTCATGACCGTCGAGCCGGTGACCCTGCCGGAGATTCAGGGACTCGTGCCCGAGGGCACGACGCTCCTCGAATACTTGGTGGGTGACCGCGAGGTGATCGTGTGGGCGGTCGATCGCCAGCATGCGACGGTCGTGCGAGCTCCCGGCGATCGTCAGGGGCTCGTGACCGAGGTGCGGCAGTACCGGAGCGCCCTCAGCAGCCAGGCCCCGATGGCCGACGTCCAGGCTCTCGCCGAGCGGCTGTATCGTCGGCTCCTCGAGCCGGTGCGCGGCCAGATTCTCGGCGACCGGCTCCTGGTCGTGCCGCACGGCGTGCTGCACTACCTCCCGTTCGTCGCGCTCCGTTCGCCGGCCGGACGCTGGGTGGTCGAAGACCTCGCGCTCGCCACGCTCCCCAGCGCGAGCGTGCTGCGCTATCTGGCGGACAAGAGCGTGGGGGCCTCCGACCGCGCGCTCGTGGTCGGGAATCCGGACCTCGGCGCGGGGCTGGAGCTGCGATGGGCCGAGCGCGAGGCGGGGATCGTCGGGCAGCGCGAGCCGGGAACCGCGAGGGTGCTCACGCGCGGGGACGCCACCGAGAGACAGGTCAAGGCGCTCATCGAGACGGCCGGGCTCATCCATTTCGCCACCCACGGCGAGTTGAGCGAAGCGGACCCGCTCTCCTCCGCGCTCCTCCTCGTGCCGGGCGGCGGCGAAGACGGTCGCCTCGAAGTGCGCGAGCTATTCGGCCTGGACCTGCACGCGCGGCTCGTCGTCCTCTCGGCGTGCGAGACCGGGCTCGGGGCGCTGTCCCGCGGTGATGAGCTGGTCGGGCTCCAGCGGGCGTTCCTGTACGCGGGAACGCCGGCGGTCATCACCACGCTCTGGAAGGTCGACGACCGGGCGAGCTACGAGCTGATGCGGGCCTTCTACGACCGCCTCTCGGGGCTCGACGCGACGGCGGCGCTCCGGCAGGCCCAGCTGGAGACGATGCGGACCTTCCCGCACCCGTTCGCGTGGGCCGCCTTCGGCCTCACCGGTCTTCCGCGCTGAGCGGTCGCGTACACTCGACCCGATGCGTCGCGCGACCAAACGCCGGGTACGGATCTTCCTCTGGCTCGTTCTGGCCGGCGCCCTGATCGGTGCCGCCTACGGGGGCGTGCTCGGCCGCATGTTCCGCGAAAC
>DASZJM010000574.1:0-2821 GCA_035948165.1 Candidatus Methylomirabilota bacterium | reverse complement strand
TGGCCGCGCGCCACCCGGTGGATGTTCTCGGCGATGACCGACGCGCGGGCCTCCATCATGCCCTCGGTCCAGCCGGACACGTGCGGGGTCATCAGCACGTTCGGCAGAGTGTGGAACGGCCGGTGGGCGGGCAGCGTGGCGCCCTGCCCCTGCGGATAGCGGTACCAGACGTCGAGCGCCGCGCCCCCGAGGGCGCCCCGGGCGAGCGCCTCGTAGAGCGCGTCCTCGTCGACCACCTCGCCGCGCGCCACGTTGATCAGGAGCGCGGTGGGCTTCATGAGGGCGAGCGCGCTCGCGTCGATCAGGCCACGCGTGTCGGGCGTGAGCGTCAGGGTGAGCGCGAGCACGTCGGCGCGCGCGAGCACCTCGTCGAGCGCCTCCGGCCCGCGCAGGTAGGCCAGACGGTGCGGATCGGGCCGGCTCGCGTCGCGGCGGATGGCCATGACGTCCATGTCGAAGGCGAGTGCGCGACGGGCGACGGCCTGGCCGATCCGCCCGTAGCCCACGATGCCGAGCGTCTTGCCGGCCAGCTCGGACCAGAGCGGCACCGCGCGGCCGGACCAGACGCTCTCCCACCGGCCCTGGCGGAGGCTGCCATCGATCCGGCAGAGCTCGCGCGCGAGCGCGAGGGTGGCGCCGATCACGTACTCGGCGATCCCGACGTCGTGTCCGTAGGCGTTGGCCAGCGCGGTCTCGGGCCCGAGCGCGCCGCGGTCGACGCGATCGAGGCCCGCGCCGGGCACCTGCACCAGGCGCAAGCGAGGGGCCGCCGCGGCCATCTCGCGCGTGAAGGCCATGCTCACCAGCACGTCGACGTCGCCGAGCCGCGGGAGGATCTCGCCCTCGCCGCCCTGCACCACGTCGCACGGAACCTGCACCCGCGCGCGCACGCGGTCCGCGAGCTGGCCCGCGAAGACGCCGGCGAAGGCCACCCGGAGCCGGCGCTCCGCCGTGGCCTCCGTCACATCAGCACCATCTGGGTCTGGGTAGTCAGCGAGAGCAGCCGCCCCGACTCGTCGGTCACGCGGGTCTGCCAGACGTGCGTGCGCTTGCCCTTGTGGAGCGGAGTGGCCTCGGCGCGCACCACGCCGCTCCGCCCCGCCGCGAAGAAGTTGGTCTTGGACTCGAGCGTGCTCGTGGTGGCCCCCGCGGGCAGGTTGACCACGGTGGCCGCCGCGCCCACCGTGTCGGCCAACGCCATCAGGGTGCCGCCGTGCAGCGCTCCGCCGACGGTGCGCAGGTCGTCGCGGATCGTCAGCTCGGCCACCACTCGGTCCGGGCTCGCCTCCACGATGCGGAGGCCGAGCAGGGTGCTGAGCGTGCCCTGCATGCGCTCGTTGAAGAGACTGGGATCGATCGACATGGACGTTCCTCCCGTGGCCCTCGGGCCCGGCCTATCCTGGCCCGGAGCGTGCCGCAGTTCAATTACCTCGAAGGTAATGGCGGAGCGACCGGCCCCGGGTGTACCTTCCCCGCCATGAGGCACGCCAGCGCCCCCGCGGCCAGGAAGCCCCGCGCGAGCCCGGTCGGCCAGCTCATCAAGCAGTGGCGGGAGCAGCGCCGGCTCAGCCAGCTGAGCCTGGCCGTCGACGCCGAGATCTCCACCCGCCACCTGAGCTTCATCGAGACCGGGCGCTCCCAGCCGAGCCGGGAGATGGTGCTGCTCCTGGCGCGTGCCCTCGACGTGCCGCCGCGCGGTCGCAACGACCTGCTCGCCGCGGCGGGGTACGCCCCGGTCTACCGCGAGACCGCGCTCGACGCCCCGCAGATGAGCGACGTGCGCCGGGCCCTCGACTTCACCCTGCGGCAGCAGGAGCCCTTCCCGGCCCTGGTGGTGGACGGCCACTGGAACCTGCTGATGAGCAACCAGGGCGCGCAGCGCCTGATGGCGCGCTTCGTCTCCGCCGAGGACGTGGCCGCGGTGGGCGGCCGGCCGAACGCGATGCGCCTCTTCTATCACCCGCGCGGCATGCGGCCCTACATCGTGAACTGGGAGGCGACCGCGGCGGCCCTCATCCAGTGGCTGCACCGCGACCTGGCCCGCGGCGTCGGCGACGACGAGACGCGGCGCCTGCTCGCGGAGCTGCTCTCCTACCCCGACGTGCCCCAGAAGTGGCGCACCCTCGATCTCGAGATCACCCCGGTCCCGTACCTAGCCGTCGAGATGCGCAAGGACGACTTCCACGTGAAGTTCTTCTCCACGCTCACGAGCCTCGGCGTGCCATACGACATCACGTTGCACGAGCTGCGGGTGGAGTGCTTCTTCCCGGCGGACGCGGCGAGCGAGGCGCTGCTGCGCGGGCTCGCCCCGTGAAGTACGTGCTGCTCTACGAGTCGGCGCCCGACGTGCGCGCGAGGGCTCCCCTGCACTTCTCCGCCCACCGCGCCCGGATGCAGGACTTCCACTGGCGCGGCACCCTCCTGATGTCGGGGCCCTTCGGCGATCCCGAGCGGGAGGGCGCGATGGGCATCTTCACCACCCGCGAGGCCGCGGAGGAGTTCGCGGCCGGCGATCCGTTCGTGCTCCACGGCGTCGTCGCCCGGTGGCACATCCGCGAGTGGAACGAGGTCCTCTCATGACGACGGCGCCCGCCCGCCCCACCCAGTTCGGCCGCATCCACCCGCCCGACGAGGCGTGGCTCGGTCGGAACCCGCCCGAGCCGATCCTCGAGCCGGACCTGCCGATCATCGATACCCACCACCATCTGTGGGACCGCGGCGGCCATCGCTACTTCCTGCCCGACTTCCTGGCCGACGTGGCCACCGGGCACCACGTCGTCGCCACCGTGTTCCTCGAGTGCCACTCGATGTATCGCGCGGG
>DASZJM010000573.1:0-4198 GCA_035948165.1 Candidatus Methylomirabilota bacterium | reverse complement strand
TTGTCGTAGGGCGCCGCCTCGTATCGCTCATGCTCGGCATAGGCGAGCGCGAGCACCCGCATGCCGCGCTCGGCCATTTGGGCATTCGCCGTGGTGACGGCGCGGCGGACCTCTCCCGTCAGGGGATGGACCGTGAGGCCGTCGTGCCACTGATTCGACAGGCGAAGCACCGCCTCCGGAGCGCCCTTGACCGCGACGAACTGCCGGTGGGGGCCTACATCATGAACCGTGCCCATCCAGTTCTGGCTCTCCCGTCGCGGCTCGAGACGTTGGCGGGGAAACCGCCGTCGGAGGGCCCGGTCGTCGAGGCCTGCATCCCGTGCGGCGGTGAGAAGCGCCAGTTCGGTCGCACTGCCCTTGCCGAGGGATCTCCCCTCAAACGTCGACTCGAGCTCGGCTTCATTGCACAAGACCGCGATCTCGAGCGCGCGCCGGAGTGTCGGCGCGATCATGGGGGGGGCCACCGATCCGGAAGAGGGGAGCGGCTCTGCCGCGCGTGGCGCGGCGGGAGGGAACAGGGTGTGTCCGCCCACAAACCATTCCTGGACGGTCATCCGATTCTCGGTGATCGTCCCGGTCTTATCTACGCAAATCACCGTCACCGAGCCGAGGCTCTCGACCACGGCCAAGCGCCGAACCAGGGCCCCCTGACGACGCATGCGCTGCATTCCGAGCGCCAGCGTCGTTGTGGCCACCGCCGGCAGCCCCTCGGGAACCGCCGCCACTGCGAGCGCGATCGCGGTGCGTAGCATTTCCAGGAAGGGCACCCCTCGCAGGAGCCCGAGCCCCAGGGCGACGCCAGATAACCCCAGCGATACTGCCAGGAGGCGCTGGCCCATCGCATCGAGCTCGCGGACAAGGGGTGGAACGGGCGGAACGGCTTCGCCCACCAGCGCCCGAATGCGTCCAACCTCGGTGGCCCGCCCGGTCGCCGTGACCATGGCAACTCCCGAGCCCTCCGCGACCACGGTGCCGGCATAGACCATGTTCGTGCGATCGGCGAGCGCGATCCGCACGGTCGGAAGCGGGCGAACGGCCTTGGTGACCGGATAGCTCTCCCCGGTCAACGCCGCTTCGTTGACGATCAACCGCGTCGCGCTGAGGAGCCGTGCGTCCGCCGGTACCGCGTAGCCAGTCTTGAGAACGAGGAGATCACCGGGAACCAGTTCACTGGCGGGGAGTGCTTGCTCCTGTCCGTCGCGCCGGACCAGGGCCTGCGGCGGCGTCAGGGTGGTCAAGGCCGCAATGGCCCGCTCAGCCCGGGATTCCATGATCGAGCCGATCCCCGTGTTCAGCAGGACCACGGCCAGGATCACGACCGCATCGACGAGTCCTCCTGTGAGCACAGAGAGGGCCGCCGCCACACCGAGCAGGAGAACGGGCATCGACGTGAGCTGTTCGAGGACGATCTGCCCGGTGCTCTTGCCGGGCACCGCGGGCACGCGATTGGGCCCGAGCCATGCCAGCCGCGCCCTCGCGTCGGCGTTCGTCAACCCGGTAATCGGCGAACTCTGCAGACGACGGATGATGGAGGCGCGAGAGAGGACATGCCATGGCGCCTCATGCGCCCAGGGGGGAGCTGGCGCAACGTGGTGGGGGCCGGTGCCAGCGCGGGTCTGCCATGCGCGACGCAGGCTGCTGATGAGATCGCGGAGCCGAACCCGGCGAGGCTCGAAGAGGATGAGGACCGTGCCGGTGACCGGGCTCGCCTGCACCCGGTGCACGTCGGGCTCCCCGGCAAGGCTCTCCTCGATGCGATGGGCCAGGCCTGGGTAGCCGCGCAAGCCCTCGACGCGAAAGCGCGCCCGCCCCGGGACGGCCACCGACACCGGCGTGACTCTGCGCCGAGCCTCAGCCATCAACGCGCGCTACGTCCGGGACGACACCCGCCAGAGGCTAGGCGGTGTCGGAGGACCGGGGGGACTTGGATGCACGCCTGCGTTGGCGCGCCGGGCGCGTCTTGACCGCTGGTGAGGCTGATCGCGGGGATCTGGTTGAACCGGCCTGGTTCCCATTCACAATCCGCCGGACGGCTCGATCCGCGGCGCCGCCGATACGCTCGGCGGCGGCGACACTCCCTTCCACGGTATTCCGCACGACGCCCACGAGGTCCCCGCCGATCTGCTCAACCGCGCGCATCGATCCCCGGACCACGGCAGCTGCGGTCCATCCCACCTCCCGGACAATGTCTTCCATGCCCTCGAGCACCCCACCCATTGTGCCTGCGATCTGTCGGCCGACCCGCCCCGTCGGGCTTGAATTCGATCCATTCGCTCGCCGCTGTTTTGCCCTCGCCATCTCTCTACCTCCTCTCGCGTCTTTCGAAACACCGACGAAGCTCAGTGAGCATCCTCTCTACAGTTTGCCTACCACCCACCATCAAACACCACCTGCACGACCTCCGCCGACCATCCCGTTGGAGCAGACCTCAGCCGCGGGGCCGGGCCGCTGGGCGAAGCGGGCCGGTCGAAATCGCTTGCGCCCGAGTCTCCCTAGCCTGACCGTGGTGCCGGAACAGCTCGTACGCATACCACAAGGCGGTCGGCCACGGCAGTGGGCGCGCCCGCCCGCGCACGATTTGGAGCACCGCCCACCCCCCCAGCGACAATGCCAGGAGCGTCGGCAGATCGATCTGATTGGCGGTGTGCCGGGTGAGGGCGGTATTCACGCGCGAAACCGCGTGGGTGATGCTCTGTGAAAGCGGAAGATCTCCCACCTCGAACCGGGCGTCCGCCTCGATGCCGGTGATCGCAGACAACGCATCCAGCAGCGTCTTCACAGTCGTATCTTCCGGATGGTACTGGATGACGACGCTGCGAGTCCGAGGGGAATGGCGGGCGGCCCTGACACCGGAATGCGCTAGGAGTTGTTCCTCAAGGCTCGGCACATGCGCATTGGTCGGTAGCCTGACGCGAAGGCGCCCTGGGATGCTGTGAACGACATGCAAGCGCGGCCCGGCCATCGCTAGGCGGACCGCTCCGCAGAGCCATCAGCAGTCCGTGCCGGCTGGTCACCTGACGTGTCGGGCGGTTGCCGATGGGTCCGCCGCACCCGCTTCCGGCGGCGGGGGGCCTCGGGGGCAACCTCTCGCTGCACCTTGGCTTCCGCGACGATATCTGCCCACAGCTCCTTCTGCTCGCTCACGATTCGCTGGGCTTCCTCGAAGGCGTCGAGGGCGGTGGCGGTCGCTTGGACGGCGAGCGGCCGAGCCGTTCGGGCGATAAGCGGCACGGCTGCAGCCGCGGCCAGGCCGAGAAGAAATGATCCAGGCGAGAACGGGATACGCATGTCACGCCTCCGTGCGCCGAATGGCGCTCAGGGGGTCTCGCTCAACGAGTATGCCCATGTGTCGTGCAAACGAAACCGAATCTTAACACGGGTCCAGGGGGCCAGCATATGCGAGTCTTCGAACATGTGAGGCCAGCTGTGCCGTGTGATCACAAACAGGATGAGGTGTGTCCGAACCAAGAGAGGAGGGGACAGATGTCTCGACAGCTCACAACTGCCAGGATGGGTCCGGGGTCCTCTCACGCCAACCGCGGCCGTAAGGTCTCGACGGTAGGGCGTCATCACCACCACACCCGAGCGATCGCCAAGCTGCGCCCGCGAGATTGGGTCCGAGCAGTATCCACTGTCGCCGAGAGCGTGTGGAAAGCCACTCGGTGGTATTGGAAGAGGATGGCGCGATTTCATCACGCGGGGGTCTGGGACGCCGCTACTCTCGTCCTTGAGTGTGCCGCGTTTGGCGCCATGCTCTTCGGTTGATCAGCACCACGTCGCTGCACGGGCTTCCACGGGTCGCCGCTCCCGCCATGCCCGGACCAACCGTTCTTCCGTTCGGCGCGACCGGGGCAGACAATGCTGCCAACGCTCGAGGGCCCGAGGGTGAGGCGGCGGTTCATGGCGATGGCGTGCAAGCCCATGCCCGCCTAACCGCGCGCACAGTGCGGACACATCGTCAGTACCCGTGGTGGTTTGGAGTCGGTGGGCTCGACGCCGATTTTGGTGCACCGATCTCGACCGAGCTTACCGCCTGGATCGTCAGGCCAACTCCACGGAAGGAGTGGCTCGGGGACAAGTAGCAGCGGCCGTTCTTCCCGGGTGATGGATGTCCGCGCCCGCCCTTCAGCTATCCTGCTGGTGGGGAGGAACCCCTCATGGACGCCCACTGCCCGGTTGACCAACACCTCCGGGTCCT
>DASZJM010000572.1:0-2338 GCA_035948165.1 Candidatus Methylomirabilota bacterium | reverse complement strand
CCCGACTCGCCCACGCCCTTGAGCCCGAGCGGGTTCAGCGGCGACGGCGTCTCGAGATGGTCGATCACCATGGTCGGCACGTCGGTGGCGGTGGGCAGCAGGTAGTCCATGTAGCTGCCGGCGAGCAGCTGGCCGGTCTCGTCGTAGACGATCTCCTCCAGGAGCGCGCTGCCGATGCCGAGGGCAACCGCGCCCTGGATCTGCCCCTCCACCACCAGCGGATTGATGAGGCGGCCGGAGTCGTGGCTGATCCAGTAGCCGACGATCCGCACCGCGGCCGAGAGCGGATCCATCTCGACCAGCGCCACGTGGGCGCCCGCGGAGTAGGCCATGTCGGTGGGCTGGAAGAAGCGCGTGCTCTCGAGGCCGGGCTCGACCCCGAGCGCGGCGGTGGCGGCGCCGGCCAGGCGGGCCAGCTCCGCGAAGGTCACGCGGCGCTCGGGGCGCCGGCGGTCGGTGAAGGCGCGGCCGACCTGCTCGAGGTCGGTCTCCGCGACGCCGAGCGCGCGGGCGGCCAGGAGGCGCGTCTTCGCGTGCACGTCGCGCGCGGCGAGCGCCACCGCGCTGCCGCCGACCACCGCGGCGCGGCTCGCGAACGAGCCGATGCCGTGCTCGACTCCGGCGGTGTCGCCGGTGATCACGGTCACGTCCGCCGGCGTCACGTGGAGCTCGTCGGCCGCGACCTGGGCCAGCGTGGTCTCGAGCCCTTGGCCCTGCGTGGTGACGCCGCTCCAGGCGGTGATGCGGCCCGCCGCGTCGACACGCACCCGCGCGCTCTCGAAGGGGCCGACGCCGGTCAGCTCCACATAGGAGGCGACGCCCACCCCCACCAGGCGGCCCCGCGCCCGGGCGGCGGCCGCCTCGGCGGCGCGCGCCTCGTAGCCCGCGCTCTCGAGCGCCCGGCGGAGCACCGACGGCAGGTCGCCGCTGTCCAGCACCACGTGGCCGCTGCCGCGGTAGTTGGGCAGTCCAGTGTCCCACGGCATGTCGGCCGCGCGCACCAGGTTGGTGAGGCGCACCTGGGCCCGATCGCGCCCGGTCTCGCGCGCGACCAGGTCGAGTACGCGCTCGATCACGAAGACGGCCTGCGGCTGCCCGGCGCCGCGGTAGGGCGTGACCGGCACGCGGTGGGTGTACCGGCTCTCGAAGGTCGACTCGACCGCGGGGATGCGGTAGGGCCCGGTCAGCATCGAGGCGGTGAGCAGCGGCACCACGAGGCCGCGCGGGGTGTAGGCGCCGGTGTCGTGGACGAAGCGGTCGCGCAGGGCGAGGAGCTGTCCCGCGTCGTCGAAGCCGACCGTCACCTCGTGCTCTTGCTCGCGCTCCTGGGTGGCGGCCAGCATGTGCTCGAGGCGGTCCTCGATCCACCGCACCGGGCGGGCCAGCCGGCGCGCGAGGAACGGGATCAGCACGTCCTCGGGATAGACGATGAGCTTGGCCCCGAACCCCCCGCCCACGTCGGGCGCGACCACGCGCACCTGGTGCGGGGCCAGGTCGAGCAGGTCGACGATGAACTGGCGGATCTGGTGCGGTACCTGGGAGGAGGCCCACACCGTGAGCTGCTCGAGGGCCGCGTTCCAGTCCGCCACCAGCCCGCGCGTCTCCATCGGCTGGCCGCCGCCGCGCCCGATGCGCAAGCGCACCGAGGCCACCCGGGGCGCCGCGCGCAGGGCCGCCTCGACGTCGCCGCGGGTGAGGCTCACGCGTCCGGCCAGATTGTCGGCCACGTCCTCGTGAACGGCGGGCGCGCCGGGGACGAGGGTCTGGGCCGAGGGCAGGGGCTCGTACTCCACCTCCAGGAGCTCGCGCGCGTCCTCCGCCGCGTAGCGGCTCTCCGCCACCACCGCGGCGACCGGCTCCCCCACGAAGCGGGCGCAGTCGCCCGCGAGCGGGGCGAAGTTGTGCCCGCGCAGCTCGGGGTGCGGCGGCACCATGGGCATGGCGCGTCCGGCCGGGCCGAGATCGGCGAAGGTCACCACGTCCACCACGCCCGGGTGCGCGCGGGCGCGCTCGGCATCGATGCGGCGGATGCGCGCGTGCGCGTGCGGGCTTCTGAGGATCACCGCGTGGAGCAGGCCGGGCAGCGCCAGGTCCGCCACGTAGCGGCCGCGCCCGGTGAGCAGCCGCGGATCCTCCTTGCGGAGGTGCCGGTCGCCGACGAACTTCACGCCGGCGGAGCCGTCGCGCGGCCGGCCGCCGCCGCGTCGAGCGCGGCCTGCACGATGTGCTGGTAGCCGGTGCAGCGGCAGAGGTTGCCGGAGAGCGCCTCGCGGATCTCGGCCTCCGACGGCGCGGGGTGCTCGCGCAGGTAGGCGGTCAGCGTCATCAAGATGCCGGG
>DASZJM010000571.1:0-3273 GCA_035948165.1 Candidatus Methylomirabilota bacterium | reverse complement strand
CCACCGGGTCGGACCCGAATCAGTTCTGTCACGCGTGCTTCACCGGCCAGTACCGGGTCGGCTTCGAGTCCGAGGAACTGGCGCAGCTCAAGCTGTTCGACTCGTAGGGGGTATGGATCCGCTGACGTATCGGGCGGCCGGGGTGGACATCCAGGCCGGCGACCTCGCCGTGCGCCGTATCGCGCCGCTGGCGGCGTCCACTCGGCGACCGGAGGTGCTGGGCGGCCTCGGGGCCTTCGCCGCCTTCTGCCGCGTCCCCGCCGGCTACCGCGAGCCGGTGCTCGTCTCCTCCACCGACGGCGTCGGGACCAAGCTCAAGATCGCGATCATGGCCGACCGCCACGACACCGTCGGCCTCGATCTCGTCGCGATGGGCGTCAACGACCTGCTCGTTCACGGGGCCGAGCCGCTCTTCTTCCTCGACTACCTCGCGGTGCACCGAGTCGACCCCGACCGGATCGAGACGATCGTGGCCGGCATCGCGGAGGGCTGCCGCCAGGCCGGCTGCGCGCTCGTCGGCGGGGAGACCGCGGAGATGGGCGCCCTCTACGCGCCCGGGGACTACGACCTGGCCGGCTTCGCGGTCGGGGTGGTGGAGCAGAGCCTGATCATCACCGGTGTCGACGTGGCGGTCGGCGATCGGGTGCTCGGCCTGGCCTCCTCGGGCCTCCACTCGAACGGCTACACCCTGGCCCGCGAGGCCATCTTCGGGCGCATGGGGCTCAAGCTGGGCGACCCGATCCCGGGGGTGGGCCGCCCGGTGGCCGACGAGCTGCTCGAGCCCACCCGCATCTACGTCCGCCCGGTGCTGGCCCTGCTCCGCGAGGTGACCGTGAAGGCGATGGCCCACGTCACCGGCGGCGGCATCACCGAGAACCTGCCGCGCGTGCTGCCGGCCGGCCGGCGCGCCCGCATCACCCGGTCCGCGTGGCCGGTACCGCCGGTCTTCGGCGCGATCCAGCGCGCGGCCGCCGTCGACGACGCGGAGATGCGGCGCACGTTCAACATGGGCCTGGGCTTCCTGCTGGTCGTGGCCGCCGACGACGTCTCCGCCACGACCCGCCGGCTCGAGATCGCGGGAGAGCGTGTGTTCGAGGTGGGCGAGATCGTCGCGGGCGATCCGGGCGTCGAGTATGTCTGAGCGGTTGCGGGTTGGCGTGCTCGCCTCCGGGCGCGGCTCGAACTTCCGCGCCCTCGCGCAGGCCGCCGAGCGCGGCCTCATCCCCGCCGCGGTGGTGGTGCTCGTCTCCGACCGCGCGAGCGCGCCCGCGCTCGACATCGCCCGCGAGCACGGGATCGAGGCGGTGGTGGCGGATCCCAAGCAGCACCCCTCGCGCGAGGCGCACGAGAAGGCGGTGATCGGCATCCTCGAGGAGCGCCGGGTCGGCCTCGTGTGCCTGGCCGGCTACATGCGCCTGCTGAGCGCGGGCTTCGTCGCCCACTTCGCGGGGCGGCTGCTCAACATCCATCCGTCGCTGCTGCCCGCCTTCCCCGGCCTCCACCCGCACCGCCAGGCTCTCGAGCACGGGGTGCGGATCTCGGGGGCCACCGTGCACTTCGTGGATGAGGGCGTGGACACCGGACCGGTGGTGCTGCAGGCCGCGGTGGCGGTGGCGCCGGACGACACCGAGGAGACCCTGGCCGCCCGCATCCTGGTCGAGGAGCACCGGATCTACCCGGAGGCGGTGCGCCTCTTCGCGGAGGGCCGGCTCCAGATCCGCGGGCACCGCGTGGACATCAGGGAGACCCCATGACGCGACTGCGACGCGCTCTGATCAGCGTGCACGACAAGACCGGGGTGGTGGAGTTCGCCCGCGGGCTGGCCGCCCTCGGGGCCGAGATCATCTCCACCGGCGGCACCGCGCGGCTCCTGCGCGAGTCCGGGCTCGCGGTGGTGGACGTGGCCGAGGTCACCGGCTTCCCGGAGATGCTCGACGGGCGCGTGAAGACGCTCCACCCCAAGGTGCACGGCGGCCTGCTGGCCCGGCGGGACGTGCCCGAGCACGTGGCCGCGCTCGAGCGCCACGGGATCCGCCCCATCGACCTGGTCGCGGTGACGCTGTACCCGTTCGAGCAGACCGTCGCGCGGCCCGGCGTCGGTCTCGAGGAGGCGATCGAGAACATCGACATCGGCGGCCCCAGCATGATCCGGGGCGCGGCCAAGAACCACGCCCACGTCGCGGTGGTCACCGATCCCGCCCAGTACGGCCCGGTCCTGGACGAGCTGCGCCGGGCGGACGGCACGCTCTCCGACGAGACCCGCTTCCGGCTCGCCGCCGAGGCCTTCCGCCGCACCGCCCAGTACGACGCCGCGATCGCGACCTACCTGCGCGATCCCGGCGCGGCGGGCCGGCCCGCGGCGGCCGCCGGCTTCCCGGAGCGCCTCGCGATCGAGGGCGTGCGCGTGCAGTCGCTCCGCTACGGCGAGAACCCGCACCAGGCCGCCGCCTTCTACCGCCCGGCCGCGGGCGCGCTCGGGCTGAGCGCGGCCAGCCAGCTGCACGGCCCCGAGCTCTCCTACAACAACCTGCTCGACTGGTCTGCCGCGCTGGGGCTCTTGCTCGAGTTCGACGACCCCGCCGCGGTGGTGATCAAGCACACCAACCCGTGCGGGGTGGCCCTCGGGGCCGGCGCGGGCGAGGCGATGCGGCGGGCCAAGGCCTGCGACCCGGTCTCGATCTACGGCGGCATCGTGGGGCTCAACCGGACGGTGGACCTGGAGGTGGTGAAGGAGCTCTCCGGCATCCTGCTCGAGATCCTCTTCGCGCCCGCCTACGAGCCGGACGCCCTGGAGGAGATCCGCCGCACCAAGAAGAAGTGCCGGGTCTTCCAGCTGCCGTGCGCGCGGCGCGACTACCCGGCGCGGCAGCAGGAGGCGCGCACCGTCTGGGGCGGGGTGCTGCTCCAGGATGCCGATCTGGTCGATCTCGACGAGGGCGCGCTCAAGGTGGTCTCGCGGCGCGCCCCCACCGCGGCCGAGCTCACCGCCCTGCGCTTCGCGTGGCGGGTGGGCAAGCACGCCAAGTCCAACGCCATCGTCCTCGCCACCGCTTCGCTGGTAGTGGGCGTCGGGGCCGGCCAGATGAACCGGGTGGACTCGGCGCGCCTGGCCGTGATGCGGGCGCGCGAGGTCGGGCTCGAGACCAAGGGCACGGTGTGCGCCTCCGACGCGTTCTTCCCGTTCCGCGATGGGCTCGACGTGGTGGCCGAGGCCGGGGCCACCGCGGTGATCCATCCGGGGGGCTCGCTCCGCGACGAGGAAGTGGTGGCCGC
>DASZJM010000570.1:0-22865 GCA_035948165.1 Candidatus Methylomirabilota bacterium | reverse complement strand
CGGAAGCCGACGCCCACGTTGCGGCCGCTGACGATGACGATGCCGTTCCAGGTGAACTGGCTGGACTGGAAGAACGACAGGTCCGCTTCCTCCATGACCAGGATGCCGTAGCCGGTGATCGGCTGGCTGCCGCTCACCGCCAGCCCGATGAAGTTCGAGCTGGGATCGTACTCGCCCTTGACATAGACGATCGCGGGCGCGGCCGCGGTCCCGAGGCTCACGGTCTGGCTGACCTGATCGGTACCGGTGCAGTTGTTGGTGACGTTGACCGAGTTGGCCGTCCCGGTCGCGGTCATCCGCAGCCCCTCGGGCTTGCTGGAGCTGCCGCTCGCGTACTGGCACGCCTGTGTGCTGTTGAGCACCTGGGTCTGGGGGTTGGCGGCCAGGTTGGTGAGAAAGTTCTGGACCACGGTGGGGTTGAGGTTGGAGTCGGCCGCGATCGTACGCCGGCCCGTCCCCGCCGCGTCCCCGCTCCCGTCGTTCACGTCCAGGCCCTGGACGTAGCCGCGCTTGGCCGCGGTGTCGAACCCGGCCTCGGCGTTCGCCTCGTAGGTGAGCCCGGTAAGGCTCTCGGTCCCGGTATAGGTCGCCACGCCGAGCTTCGTGGTCGCGCTTCCGGTCGGCGAGCTCGTGTCGGCGATCTTCCAGTCCCGTCCGTCGATGCTGTAGCAGCCCGAGCACGGCGGGTCGTTCGAGAAGGTATCGGTCTGCACACCGGGCAGGCTCACCGCCGCGTTGATGTTCAGGTTGCCCCGCTGCACCACCGCGGTAATCGTCCGGCTCGCGCCGTTGTAGCTTCCCGTCGAGGTGACGATCACCACGCCGTTGGTGTCGAGGGTAGCGGTGCTGTCCGGCGTCACGCTGGTGCCGATCAGTTGCTGGTCGCCCGCGTTGGTATTGATGTCGTTGCGAAGCGTCACCCCGAAGGTCCCGACCGAGGACGTCAGGCCGGGGAGGGTCTGGGCGCTCGCGAGCACGCGGCAGGTATTGCCGGCCCCGCACGCGCCGCCGCTGGTCATGGTGCCGCCCAGGAGGTTGGTGCTGTTGAGGTCCTGGTTGCCGAGCTGGGCGCTCATCGTCCACTCGATGCCGGATTCCGCAAGCTGCCGGGCCCGTGCGCCGTCGGACAGGTTCTTCGAGATCTGCGGCTCGACCGCGCCCAGCGACATGAACGTGATGGTGAGCAGCGTCAGGACCATCAGCAAGATCATCGCGAGGGGCAAGGCCACCCCGCGCTCGTCTCGGATACAGGTGAACACTCGGTTCATACCGGCCTCCCGCTCGTAGACTTGACTCATCGATTCCGCAAACGGATACGGTCCGACATGGTCACGTAGGCGCCCTGGTTCGCGCTCTGCGCCGTGACGGTCACGCCGATGGTGCGAACGTTGGCCGCCACCGCGGTGGTGGCGCCGTTCTCATCGAAGTACGTGAAGGTGAGAGAGCTGATCCCGGACGCGATGGTCACCGGGCTCCCGTCCACCCCCATCTCCTGCCGGGTCAGCGCGCCGCTCGAGAAGGCGTAGGCGACGCGCTCGCCCCGGCACGTCGAGCCGGTGGCGCACAGTACCGGGTCGTTCACCTTGGCCGACGCGGCGCTGGTCCCGTCCCCGTTCCAGTCGTACTGGAGCGTGACCGCGCTGGAGGTGAGGCCGGTCGCGATCGCGTCGAAGTTGTAGGCGTAGCAGATGAGGGCGCTGCAGGCTCCGGTGGTCAGAGGAGTCGGCGGCTGAGGGTAGTACCCCGCCTCCCGGATCTCCTTCACCATCCGCTCGACCGCCACGCGCGCGGTCTGCTGCGCGTCGACCTGGGTGGTGCCGTACCAGAACGCCTGCTGGCCGGACAGCACGAGGCCGAGCAGGCTCGCCATCACCAATCCGACGATGGCGCAGACCACCAGCATCTCCGCCAGCGTGTATCCGTGTTCGTTACGCATCATGGCTGTGCCTCGGCTCATCGATTGGCCAGGAAGATCGAGAGAGAGACGGTCCGCTCCGTCGCGAGCACCCCGCGGCCGGTCACCGGCTTGTAGAAAACGCTCACGTCCACGCGAATACCGGTCGTGCCGCCCGGGTTGGTGGTGAGCGTCGTCGTGCGCCGATAGGTCGACGGCGCTCCGGAGATGCTCCCGTAGCCCTCGCTGGCCGGAAGGTTCGTGGCATTCACGTCGGCGAGGTTCGTACCCGGGTGAGCGGCCAGCTCCTTGGCCAGCTCGATGCGCTGCTCGGCCAGGAAGACGGCGGTGCTCTGCTGCCGCCCGGCCTCCACCCCGTCGACTCCGAACCCGAACCCGGTGCTGACCGCGATGAGCCCCACCGAGACGATGGCGCAAGCGACCATGATCTCGGCCAGGGTGAACCCGGCCTCCCCGGAACGTATCTTCAGTCGGCGCAACGCATGCATTTGGTATGGACCTCCCGCGACTGGGCGGGTAGGGAGCAAGACAAGTGCCACGCCTGATACGGTGGAGGCGAGCCTGCGAGCGGACCGCAAGGGGCTGGAATTACAGGCCTAGGGGCTGGAGCAACTCGGCAAAAATACTGCGGCTTCCCCGCCTATCTACAAGTTGTGACAGGCGACCTACACGAACCGTCAGCCGCGAGACGGCTCGGGCCTGGGCTAGGCGTCACCCAGCCAGACCACCTCGAGCTGCGCACCGCGGTCCAGGGAGTTCTTCGGCCCGTAGTTCTTCACCCGCGGTGTCCAGGCGGAGACGTTCCTGGGGCACGGCGTGAACACGTAGTAGACCTGCTCCGCCGCATGGCGCTGGATCTCGTCGATCACCTTCCGGCGGGACGTCTTCGAGGTGTAGCGGCGCTGGGCCTCCAGCAGCACGTCGAGCCGCGTGTCCGCCACGTGGCTGCGGTTGCCGACCGGCCCCCCGTGGAAGAGGTAGGACAGACAGCCGTCGACCTCGGTGAAGAGAGGCGATGGTCCCCAGCTCGCCTCGTCGAACTTGCCCACGAACGATCCCCGGATGTACTGGCCGTGCTCCTCGCTGACGATCTGCAGCTCGACTCCGATCTGCTTCAGCTCGAGCGCCAGGCGCTCGAGATCCTCCACGTACTCCGGGCCGTAGCCCGGCCACGCCGTGCACTTCACCTTGAAACCGCCGGGCACGCCGGCCTCGGCCAGCAATTGCCGCGCGAGGGCCGGGTCGTACGTGAGATAGCGGGCCCCTTCCCCCAGGTCGCGCGCGCGCAGCTTCCACTCCCGCATCGAGCTGGGCACCGGCCCCGGATCCACGTCCCCCTCCCCTTCCAGGTACTGCCGCACCCAGTTGCGCCGGTCCACCCCCAGGCTGAGCGCGCGCCGAACCCGAACGTCGCTGAACGGAGGCCGGTCGGTTCGCATCGCGAGCGTCCGCATCGCCAACCCGTCCCAGTACGTGATCGGGTACTCGGGGTGCGCCTTCTTGAACGAGCCGACCGCGGCCCGGGGGATGCGCGCGTCGTAGAAGGGAACGTCGACTTGCCCGGCCCGGAACAGGGACAGCTGGGTGGAGCGGTCCTTCAGGAAGAGCCACTCCACCTTGTCGAGCAGTGGCAGCCCCGGCGCGTGGTAAGTCGGGTTGCGGGCGAAGACCGCCTTCACGCCCGGCTCGTAGCGCTCGAGCATGAAGGGGCCGCAGCCGACGAGGGACTCGGCGCCCTTGAACTCGCCCTGACGGTCCTCCACCTCGGGCGGCAGGATCGCGGTCCACGGTTCGGCGAGATTGTGCACGAAGGGAGCGAAGGCGTCCGCGAGATGGACGCGCACCGTGTACCGGTCCGGAGCCTCGACGGCCTCTACCGGCCCGAGCAGTGGGGCAAACGGAGATTTCCGGAGCACCCGCTCGAGCGAGTACTTCACGTCGCTCGCGATCATCTCCCGGCCGTTCACCGGAGGCCGGGACTCCCAGCGCACTTCGGGCCGGAGGGCGATGGTGTAGGCCTTGCCGTCCGATGAGACGGTGGCCCGGAGCGCCAGGTCCGGGACGATCGTGAAGTCCGACGGGCCGTAGCGGGCACCGTTCACGAACTTGAACAGGCTGCGGCGCACGAACGAGGACACGAGCTGCGTCTGGTGGGCGGCGGTGGCGTGGACATCGAAGGTCGAGGGCTCGAGACCGATGTGCTTGAGCACGCCCCCGCGGGTCGGGGGCCGGGCCGGGGCCCGTCGCGGGATCGCGGCGGCGGCGACTCCCGCGCCGATGGTGAGGAACCGGCGCCGGCCGATGACCAGGGCGGCGCGGTCAGCCGACGCGTCGTCCACTGCCCTCTCCCGCGGGCGGGTTCAGCCGGCGCAGCGTCCACCGCGATCCCGTCCGCTCGAGGACGGAGAGCGCCGCGTAGTCCTGGCCCAGCGCGAGGAGGCGCTCGGGGCCGAGCCCGAGGGCGCGGCACAGGATGGCCCGGTTGCTGCCCCCGTGGGCCACGATGGCCACCACCCCGCCCGCGTGGCGGGCCACGATGGCCTCGAAGGCGGGCCACGCGCGCGCCTCCAGATCCGGCAGGCTCTCGCCTTCCGGGAACTGGAAGCGGCCCACGTCGCGCATCCAGGCCTCGAATGCCGCCGCGTCCAAGGTGCGGATCTCGTCCGAGGTCAGGCCGTCCCAGCGGCCCATCGCGAACTCCCGCAGGGCCGGGTCGCTGATCGGGACGAGACGGTGCGGAGCGGCCAGGATCTCGGCGGTACGACGGGTGCGGAGGAGATCGCTGCAGTAGATCGCCTCGAACGCGACCTCGCGCAGCCGAGTCGCGAGGGCAGAAGCCTGGGCCTCCCCGAGCGGAGAGAGGGGCACGTCGAGATGCCCGATGAACCGGCGGGTCTCCGCGCCGACCACGCTGCCGTGGCGCACCAGGAACACGGTCGTCGAGCTCAGAGCAGCCCTCGACGCACCGCCGCCGCGCCGGCCAATAGCACGCCCAGCTCGGCCAGCTCGACGACCGCGCCCAGCACGTCGCCGGTGAGCCCACCCAGGCGCCGCGCGGCCACCACCGCCCACAAGACCGCGGCGCCCCAGGCGGCCGCGACCACCACGGCGCCCCAGGGGCCAAGCAGGGCGCCCCCGAGCGCGAGGCCGCCAAGTCCCCAGAGGGGAGCCGCCCAGCGCGAGAGGCTCGCGGCGAACGCGGCGCCGAGCCCTTTTCCGGGCGTCGCCGGCCTCAGCCAGGCGGCGATCAGCAGCGGCGCCACCCGGCCGACCACCGGCGCGAGCACGAGCAAGCGACCACGAGTCGGGCCCGAGAGCTCGGCCACCGCGGTGACCACCAGCACCAGGAAGAGCACGAGGCCCGCGGCCCCGAACACACCGATGCGACTATCTCGCATGATGGCGAGACGGTGGGTCGCGTCCCTCCCGGCGAGGCCATCCAGGACGTCGGCGAGGCCGTCGAGGTGGATGCCGCCGGTCACCGCCTTCCAGGCGCTCACGAGCAGCGCCGCCGCGACGAGTGGCGGGAAGAGCGCTTCGAGGCCTGCCAAGGCCAGGGCCAGCCCGCCCCCCAGCAGCGCGCCGACGATCGGGAACCACCACGCGGCGCGCCCGAGCGCGGAGATCCCCGGCGCCTCGCGCCCGGGCACCGGCACCACGGTGAGGAAGCGGACGGCCAGGATCAGCGAGCCCATGCGCAGACAGCGGCGGCGGTCACGCCGCTCAGACGGGCAGGACGGGATTGCGGCGCGGCGGGAATTCGAGCTGCTTGGACTCCGCGTAGGCGAGGCGCCGGATCAGCTCGTCGCGTAGCTCGGAGCCGCCCACGATGCCGTCGACGAGCATCTCGGAGGCGAGCTTGTAGATGTCCACGTCCTGGGCGTATTCCTCGCGCTTCTTCTGGACGTAGGCGCTCCGCTCCGCCTCCGGCAGCTCCATGATCTTGTTGTAGTACACCGCGTTGACCGCGGGCTCGGGCCCCATGATGGCGACCTGCCCCTGCGGCAGGGCCAGCGCCGCGTCCGGCTCGAAGGCGGGGCCGCACATCGCATAGAGGCCGGCGCCGTAGCACTTGCGCACGACCACGCAGATCTTGGGCACGGTGGCCTGCGAGGTGGCGAACACCATCTTGGCGCCGTGCCGGATGATCCCGGCGCGCTCGACCTTGGTGCCCACCATGAAGCCCGAGACGTCCGCCAGGTACAGGAGCGGGATGTTGTAGGCGTTGCACAGCGAGATGAAGCGCGCCGCTTTGTCGGAGGAGTCGACCATCAGCACTCCTCCCTTCACCTTGGGCTGGTTGGCCACCAGCCCGACCGCCCGGCCGCCGAGACGGGCGAAGCCGACGATGATCTCGGCGGCGAAGAGACGCTTGATCTCGAAGAACGAGCCCGCGTCCACCACCCGATCGATGACCTCGTACATGTCGAACCACTTGCGCTGGTCGTAGGGAACGATCTCCTCGATCGAGCGCCCCGGCTTGGCCGCCACCGCCTCGATCGCCGCGGGTCGCTCGCGGAAGGAGCCGGGCATGTAGCCGAGATAGCGTCGGCAGAGCTCGATGGCCTCCTCGTCCGAGGCCGCGAGCATGTCGCCGCAGCCCGAGACCGTGCAGTGCATCCGGGCGCCGCCCAGTTCTTCGAGGGTGGTCTTCTCGCCGATCGCCATCTCGACCATGCGGGGCGATCCCACGTAGAGGCTCGCCTTGCCGTCGACCATGATCACGCAGTCGGTGAGCGCGGGGAGGTAGGCGGAGCCCGCGGGAGAGGGGCCGAACAGTACGCACACCTGCGGCACCACGCCGGAGAGCTGCACCTCGTTGTAGAAGATGCGGCCGGCGTGGAAGCGCCCGGGGAAGATCTTGATCTGCTCCGAGATGCGCCCGCCCGCCGCGTCGACCAGGTAGAGCAGCGGCACCTGGAGCCGCTGGGCCCGCTCCTGGATGCGCACGATCTTCTGGACGGTCTTCTCGCCCCACGACCCCGCCTTCACGGTGTAGTCGTTGGCCATCACGCACACCGTCCGGCCCCCGACCGTGCCCACCCCGGTGACCACTCCGTCGGCGGGAGTGTCGGCTTCCTGGTTGCGCGCGAAGAGGAAATCCTCCTGAAACTCGCGGCCCGGATCGAGCAGGAGCTTCAGGCGGTCGCGGACGAAGAGCTTGCCCTCTTCCTTGAGCTTGTCGCGGTACTTGACGTGGCCCTGCTCGATGCGGCTGCGTTCCTGCCGATAGCGCTGCTCGCTCATCGACTACGGGTTGGGATTCGCCCAGAGGATGATGATCAGCACCCCGTTGCCGTAGGGAGGCCCGCCGAGCACCGCGGGAGCCCCAGGCGCCGCGAGAATGTTGGCGTTCATCTCGGGCCGCTCCCCGCGCAGGAGACGCACCCGCATGCGGACCGACGTGCCCTGCATCTGGTCCGGCGTCACCTCGAGCCAGCGCTCGCCGGGGACGGCGAACCGCTGCTGGGCGCCGAGAGGGCCCTCGACCCGCTGGCGATCGAGCGTGGTGTAGTCGGTGTACCGGAACAGGGTCTGCAGGCGCGGGATGATCCGGCGAAGCCGCTCGTCGGTCTCGGCCTCCTGCTTCGGGGCGAGCGGCGCGGACGGGCTCTTGGGGGCGCTCGACGCCTCGAGGATGCGGATCCCGAACCGGATGACCGGCTGGGCCTCGGCGGAGGCCACCAGCGCCATCGTCAGCCCTAGGCAGAAGATCAGAGCGAGCATCGGTCCGAGAAGTCCCTTGAGCCGTTTCCGCGCATTATGCAGCCTGGACATCACGGTCCCGATGGGACAGTTGAGCACCTCGGCGATCTCGCGATACGAGAGACCTTCGACGTCACTGAGCATGATAATCGTTCGCGCCTTGGGCGGCAAGGCATCGAGGGCATGGCGGATGCGCTCGCGCTGCTCCTTCCGCGCCGCTTGCTGCTCGGGGCCGCCGCCCGGATCCGGGGTGGTCCGCGCCCACTCCTCCTCGGTCACCCGCTCCGGCCCGAAGGCGCGCGCCTGGGCGCCGCGCTGGCGGTGCCGGTCGGTGGCAACGTTGACGGTGATCCGGAAGAGCCAGGTGTAGAACGCGGACTGCCCGCGGAAGGACGGCAGCGAGTGAAACGCCCGTACGAATGCCTCCTGTGCCACGTCCCAGGCCTCCTCGCGGTCGTGCAGGACCTGGTACGCCAGGCGCCACACCCGCTGACGGTACTTCTCGACGAGCGGCTCGAACGCGCTTGCGTCACCGGCGATGCATCGCTGAATCAGCGCGCGCTCGTCGATCTCGGGGGATTCCGGAGCCCCCGTGGTACCGCCCGCGCCGGACGGCGTGTCGGGGGCCATCACGGCCGAGCCCGGTCCTGGCCCTCCCGCCCCTTATCCGACAGCGGGTTGGACGTCAGAAAGGGCGCCCGCATTCACCGCCGGTGGGGCGAGGCGGCACGACGCCCGGAGGGCCCGGCCGCCGCGCCCAGCAGGGCGTCCACCCCGAGCAGATAGCTGGCGGGCCCGAAGCCCGAGATCTGGCCGACCGCCGCCGCGGCCACGACCGATCGATGGCGGAACTCCTCGCGCGCGTGGATGTTCGAGAGGTGGACCTCGACCACGGGGACGCGCACCGAGGCGACCGCGTCGCGGAGGGCGATCGAGTAGTGGGACAGCGCGCCGGGGTTGAAGACGATGCCCCGGAACCCTTCACGCCCCGCAGACTGGATCCAGTCCACCAGCTCCCCCTCGTGGTTGGACTGCCGACACACCGCCCGCGCCCCGCGGGCCTCGGCGTGACGCTGAACCGCCCGGTTCACCTCTGCGAGCGAGACGCGGCCGTACACCGCCGGCTCGCGGGTGCCAAGGAGGTTGAGGTTGGGACCGTGGAGCACGAGGATGGCCGATGCCGCGCGGCGTGCCATTGGTGGGAGAGAATACACCGCGGCGGCGATGGCGCCAAATAGCCGGCGCGACGCCCTATAATGCGACCGAGCTCAGACGGTGGCATCGTGCGCGGCGTCGGGACGCTGGTGCTCCGGCAAGCCGGAGGCCACGACACCGTGTACGCGGCGCGCGAGCTCGCGCGCGGCCTCCTTCACGTCTCGATCGGAGGGCGGCGCGACCACCGGATGGTAGATGATCGTCAGCCGGCCCGGGCGGGGCAGGCGCCGGCCCGGCGGCCAGCACTCGTGGCCCCCGATGATGGTGACCGGCATCACCGGGACGCCGAGCGAGCACGCCATCCGGAAGGCTCCGGGACGGAAGCGCTGAACGCGCCCGTCCTGGCTACGGCCCGCTTCCGGAAAGATCATGACCACCTCGCCCGCGTTCAGGAGCCGCACCGCGGTCCGGGTGGCCCCGGCGTCCGCCGCATCGATGTCCACCGGAAACGCGCGCAAGCTCCGGATCAGCCAGGCGAGCCCGGGCACCCGGAACAGGGCGCTCCAGGCCATGTAGTGCACGGGGCGCCGGATGGGGATGCTGGCAAGTACGGGGTCGGCGTAGGTGACGTGGTTCGGGACGATCAGCAGTGGACCCGAGGCGGGAATGTGATCGAGGCCTTCGAAGCGTATCCGGAAATAGACCCGCGCGCCGAGCCACACGATCGGGCGGAACGCGTCGACCACGGGCGTGCGCACGGCCCGATAGTGCCACGCGGCACGTGAGCGCGCCAATGCCCTCCGCGCCCGGCCCGATGCTCATCGCGCATCGGGGTGCGGCCGCCGAGGCGCCGGAGAATACGATCGCGGCCTTCGAGCTCGCGCTCGATCAGGGCGCCGACGGGCTCGACCTGGACGTGCACTTCTCGGCCGACGAGCACCCGGTGGTGATCCAGGACTTCACACTCGAGCGCACCACCGACGGGGCCGGGCCGGTGAGCGCGCTGCGCGTCCGCGAGCTCAAGCGGCTCGACGCCGGAGCCTGGCGGGGCCATCGCTTCGCGGGCCAGCGCATCCAGACGCTCCAGGAGGTGCTCGAGCGCTTCCGCGACCGCACCCGGTTCTGGCTCGAGCTGAAGGGTGGCGCCGCGGTCTATCCCGGGCTGGAGGAGCGGATCGTCTCGACGATCGAGATCTACGACGTCGTCGACCGGGTGCTGGTGCAGTCGTTCGACCACGGCGCGCTGGCCACGGTGCGGCGCCTGAACCCGGAGATCCGGGTCGGAGCCCTGGTGGCGCGGCCGCCGCTCGATCTCGCGCCGTTACTGGCCGACGACGCGCCGGACGCGGTCTGCCCGGCGATCGCCATGTGCTCGGAGGAACTGGTCCGCGAGATCCGGGACGCGGGGCGGGAGTGCTATGTCTGGACGGTCGACGAGCCGGCCCAAATGGACCGGCTCGTCGGGTGGGGCGTGAGCGGCCTTATTACCGACCGGCCGGGCGTCCTGCGTGCCCGGCTCGGCCGGTAGATAGGTTCAGGGTTACTCGTCCTCGGACTCGTCGGCGTCCGTCGCGGCGGCCACCGTCTCCAGGCGCGGCACCATGCGCTCGAGCCGGTCCTGGCAGCGCACGCAGGTCGTGACCTCGGGCATGGCGCGGAGCCGGGCGGGCGCGATGGCCTCGCCGCACTCCTCGCAGACCCCGTACTCCCCGCCCCGCAGGCGCTCCAGCGCCTCGGCCAGCTTGTTGGCGCGGTCCACCAGCAGGCTCCGCGTGGCGAAGCTCATCTCCCGGTCCTCGTTGACCCGGATCACGTCCACCTCGTCGGCAAGCGGCGAGTCACCCCGGCCGCCCCCGAGCTCTTCGAAGGTCATCACGCCACCCATGTGCCGGATCCGCTGCACCGTGTGGCTGAGTTCTCTCTCAAGGCGCTTCTTGATCTCGTCCATCGTCCTGTTCTCCCTCCTGGGCCCCGGATCGGTGTGACCCGGACGGCCTGGCTGGGCGTCCCCTGCTGCAAGGCACATGCCCGGACGCCTTAGGACACAGACGGGACAAAAGCCCTAATATTCGCGGGAGTCTACGATTGTCAGCGGCGCCGGCGGGCAGATTGCCCTGGGGGCGGCTGGGAAAATTCGGCACTACGTGTGTCAATTCTGGGTGGTCGGCGTCAGGATAGCCGCCGAGACGGGTACCGCCCTGGGGCCCACAGACGGATGGTGGGCGTCCGGGCGGGGCCGTCGTCGTCTCCGGCCCCGCCCCGGGGGTATCTGGAACTACGAGCGAGCAGGTTGGGCCTTCTCAGGCTCCCAAATGCTGATGTGGCGGGTTTCCGGCATGATGAACAGGCAGATGATGAAGCAGACGGCCGGCACCACGATGGGGTAGATCAGGGCGTTGCCGATACTGCCGCTCGACAGGTACGCGGCGGAGGTGATGAACGGCACCAGGCCTCCACCCCACCCGTTGCCGATATGGTACGGCACGGAGACCGACGTGTAGCGAATCCGGCTCGGGAAGTACTCGGCCAGGAACGCCCCGACCGGGCCGTAGACCATGCCCACGTAGGACACCAGGATGAAGATGATGAAGATGGCGACCGGATAGTTGACGGCACCGGGATTCGTCACCTGCCCCAGCCACGCGTAGAGCGGATAGTACGTCACGGAAGCCAGGAACATTCCGGCCAGAATGACCGGCTTGCGGCCAATGATGTCGGAAAGCCACCCGAAGAGAATCAGGGTCGGAGTGGCGAGCAGCAACCCCGCGCCGACCAGGTAACTGGAGGTGAGCACGTCGAGCTTCTTCACCGTCTGGAGGAAGTAGAGGGCCCAGAACTGGCCGCTGTACCAGACGACGCCCTGCCCGATCAACACCACGATGGCGACCAGGATGTACTTGATGTTGGCGCTCAGGAAGGCCTCTTTCCACGGGTTCGTCACCATCCCGCCCTTGGCCTTCATCTGCTGGAAGATCGGCGTCTCGCCCAGCTGCAGCCGGATGTAGATGGCCATCATCACCAGCAGGAACGAGATGAGGAACGGAATCCGCCAGCCCCAGTCGTTGAAGGCGTCATTCCCCATATAGCTACGGGTGCCGACGATCACCGCGAGGGACACCACGATGCCCAGCGTCGGTGACGTCTGCAGCCAGCCGGTGTAGTACCCGCGACGCTCGTCCGAAACGTGCTCCGCCACATAGGTGATCGCGCCACCGTATTCCCCGCCCAAGCACAGCCCCTGGACGATTCTCAGGCCGAACAGGATGAAGGCCGCGGCGAGGCCGATGGACGCGAAGGTCGGAATCAGACCGATGGCGGCGGTCGCCAGGCCCATCCCGGTCAGCGTCACGATGAAGGTGTATTTGCGGCCCACCTTGTCACCCAGCCATCCGAACAAGAACGCGCCCAAGGGGCGAATCAGGAAGCCGGCGGTGAACAGGGCTATCGTGCTCAGGAGCGCTGCCACCGGGTGGGCCTTGTCGAAGAACTTCACCGACAAGATCGCGGCCAAGCTCCCGAAGATGTAGAAATCGTACCATTCGATGATGTTCCCCACCGCGGCCGCCACCACCACGCGGCGGAAGTCCCTCGGAACCTGGTTTTTGCCGGCCATGTTGTTCCCCCTTTGCTGAGGTTGGTCTATCTCGACCTGTGGCACTCGTACGTCCAACTGCGCCCCGAGCGGACCGGAGCCTGTCGCTGACCTCGCTTGCGGTTCCCGTCACGCCTGGCGATAGGCGGCCTCAACGCGGCCTCAACAAAGATGCTCGTCGATTGTGAATCCGCGGGTGGGCAAGCACGAAGGGTGCCAAAGGAAGCGGCACGTAACTCAATAATTCCACTACATGTCGCCGCAGCATTGACTGGGCGATGTCTGGTATTAAAGCCAAGGTTCTTGGCAGCAACACCCGAGGCCAAGCAAGGTCGCGGCTACTCCTACTCGTCCTCGCCGTACTTCTCCTTGATCGCGGCCACCACGCTCGGGTCGGCCAGGGTGGTCGTGTCCCCGAGCACCTTGCCCTCGGCGATGTCGCGCAGGAGCCGGCGCATGATCTTGCCCGAGCGGGTCTTCGGCAGGTCCGAGGTGAAGATCAGATCGTCGGGGCGCGCGAGGGCTCCGATCTTCTTGGTCACGTGGCCCTTGAGCTCTTCCACCAGCTCCTTGCTGGTGGGGGTCCCGTCCTTGATGGTCACGAACGCCGCGATCGCCTGCCCCTTGATCTCGTGGGGCCGCCCGATGACCGCGGCCTCCGCCACGTGGGGATGATCCACCAGCGCCGACTCCACCTCCATGGTGGAGACCCGGTGGCCGGAGATGTTCATCACGTCGTCGACTCGGCCCAGCAGCCAGAAGTAGCTTTCCTCGTCGACCTTCGCCCCGTCGCCGGTGAAATAGATCCCCGGGTACTTGCTCCAGTACTGCGCCACGAAGCGCTGCGGGTCGCGGTAGATGCCCCGCAGCATGCCGGGCCACGGCTTCTTCAGCACCAGGTAGCCGGCCTTGGCGGGCTCCCCCTTGTCGTTCAACACCTCCGCCTCGATACCGGGGAACGCCTTCGTGGCAGACCCCGGCTTCAGCGTGGTGATCCCGGGCAGCGGGGTGATCAGGATGTGGCCGGTCTCGGTCTGCCACCACGTGTCGACGACCGGGCAGCGCCCGCCGCCGATCACCTTCCAGTACCACACCCACGCCTCGGGATTGATCGGCTCGCCGACCGATCCGAGCAGGCGCAGGCTCGACAGATCGCAGCGCTTCGGATACTCCTCGCCCCAGCGCATGAACGTCCGGATGGCGGTGGGCGCGGTGTAGCAGATGGTGATCCCGTACTTCTCCACGATGCGCCAGAACCGGTCCTTGTCCGGGAAGTCGGGCGTGCCCTCGTACATCACGGTGGTGGTGCCGTTGGCGAGCGGCCCGTAGACGACGTACGAGTGGCCGGTGACCCAGCCGATGTCGGCGGTGCACCAGTAGACGTCGGTGTCGTGCAGGTCGAAGACCCACTTGGTGGTCGCGTACACGCCGGTGAGGTAGCCCCCGGTGGTGTGCACGATGCCCTTGGGCTTGCCGGTGGAGCCCGAGGTGTAGAGCAGGTACAGCATGTCCTCGGCGTCCATCTTCTCGGGCGCGCAGTAAGCGGGGGCGTCCTTGACGAAGTCGTCCCACCACACGTCGCGCCCCGCCTGCATGTGGATCTCCTGGCGGGTCCGCTTGAGCACCACCACGGTGCTGACGTCCGGGCACTCGCGCAGCGCCTCGTCCACGTTCTTCTTGAGCGCGACGGTGCCCCCGCGCCGGAAGCCGCCGTCGGCGGTGATCAGGATGCGCGACTCCGCGTCGTGGATCCGATCGCGCAGCGCCTCCGGGGCGAAGCCCCCGAAGACCACGCTGTGGGGCGCCCCGATGCGCGCGCACGCGAGCATCGCGATGGGCAGCTCGGGCACCATCGGCATGTAGATGGTGACCCGATCGCCCTTCTTGACCCCGCGCCGCTTCAGGGCCGCCGCGAAGCGGTTCACCTCGCGATAGAGGTCCCAATAGGTCAGCACCCGTGAATCGCCCGGCTCGCCCTCCCAGATGATGGCGGCCTTGGTCTTGCGCGCCGTGACCACGTGCCGGTCGAGGCAATTGAAGGAGACGTTGAGCTTGCCGCCCACGAACCACTTGGCGTTGGGCGCCTTCCACTGCAGCGTCGTCTTCCAGGGCTTGAACCAGTCGAGCTCGCGCGCGAAGCGCTCCCAGAAGCGGGCCGGGTTCTTCGCCGCGTCCCGATAGATCGAGGCCCGGTTGACGTTGGCGTGCTTGACGAAATCCTTCGGCGGAGCGAATTTCCGCTTCTCCTTCAGAAGGGCTTCGACGGCGCTGCTGCCTCTGGTCTCGCTGGGCATGGGAACCTCGTCGTGGGTGAGATCGGCGCCTCGGCGCGCCGACTCACTTCTAAACCATCCGGCCGCGAACTTCAAGGGTCGTACGCTCCGGCGCGATCACGCCGGTCTTCTTCTAGCCGGCGGGCGGCTCCGGCAGGGCGACGCGACGCAGGCCGTACCGCTGCATCTTGTCCGAGAAGTTCTTCGGATCCATGTCCGCGTGCTTGGCCGCGACGGTGAGCTTGCCCCCGTGGCTCTTGAGCAGCCCCTCGATGTACGCCCGCTCGAACACCTCCACCACCCGGGCCTTGGCGTCCCGGAACGGCAGCGAGAGGTCCACCGGCGCGTGGGCTCCGGTGGGAGCGAGGAACCGCTCCAGGTCCGTGAGGGTGTCGCCCCCGGCCACGATGGCGGCGCGCTCGATGACGTTCTCGAGCTCGCGCACGTTGCCGGGCCACGGGTAGCGGGTCAGCGCGCCCAGGCTCTCCGACGAGATCCCCCGCACCGCCTTCTTGAGCCGGCGCCCGGCCTGCTCCACGAAGTGCCGGGCCAGCAGCGGGATGTCCTCGGGCCGCTCGCGCAGGGGGGGCACGCGCACCGGCATCACCGACAGGCGGTAGAAGAGATCGCGGCGGAAGGTGCCGCGCTCCACCTCGGCCTGGAGATCCTTGTTGGTGGTGGCGATGAAACGGACGTCGACGTCGACCGGCCGATCGGCCCCAACCGAGGTCACCTTCTTCTCCTCGATCGCCCGCAGCAGCTTCGACTGGAGGTGGAGCGGCATCTCCCCGATCTCGTCGAGCAGCAGGGTGCCCCCGTTGGCCATCTGGAAATGGCCCCGCCGGTGGTCGGTGGCGCCGGTGAACGCGCCGCGGCGCGAGCCGAAGAGCTCGGATTCGAACAGCTCCTGAGGGATGGCCGCGCAGTTCACCGCGACGAAGGGCCGGTCGCGCCGCGCCCCCGAGAAGTGGATCGAGCGGGCGAGCAGCTCCTTGCCGGTGCCGGTCTCGCCGTAGATGAGGACGGTCGTGTCCAGATCCACCACCGAGCGGAGCAGGTCGAACACCGCCTGCATCCCGGAGCTGGCCGCCACGATGTTGCCGAAGGTGAACCGCTCCTGGTTGCGGCGAATCGTCCGCCGGTTGGCCGACTTCAGCTCCTGGAACTCGATGGCCCGCCGGATGACCAGGAGCAGCTCGGCGGCCTCGAACGGCTTCACCAGGTAGTCCTCCGCCCCGAGACGCATCGCCTCCACCGCGGACTCGATGGTGCCGTACGCGGTCATCACCACCACCGCGAGGTCCGGATGGTCGGTCTTGATCTGCCGCACCAGCTCGACTCCGTCCATGCCGGGCAGGCGGCGATCGGTGAGGACCAGGTCCACGTCCTCAACCTTCACCGCTTCGAGCGCGTCCTCCCCGCTCGGCACCGGCAGGACCTCGTAGCCCTTCAGCTCGAGGGTGCGGAGCAGCGGCCGGAGGAAGACCTCGTCGTCCTCGACCAGCAGGAGCCGTCGCTTCATGATGTGCCTCCGGCCAGCGGCTGAGGAGCGGACGCCGCCGGCAATGAGATGCGCACGCGCGTGCCGTGGCCCGGCGCGCTCTCGATCGCGATGTCTCCCCCGTGGAGGTCCACGATCTTCTTGACGATCGACATGCCGAGGCCGGTGCCCGACGGCTTGGTGGTGAAGAAGGGCAGGAAGATCCGGTCGCGGTCCTCGGCGGAGATCCCCACCCCGTCGTCGACGACCTCCACCACTGCCCGCTCTCCCTCGGTGAAGAGGTCGACGGTCACCCGGCCGGCCGCCCGACGCGGCTCGATCGCCTCGAGCGCGTTCTTCATCACGTTGGCGAAGACCTGCCGGAGCTTCTGCCCGTCCACCGCCGCGGTGACCTCGCGCTCGACGCGCCCGTAGCCGACCTGCACCCCGCGGCCACGCCCCTCCGCGGCCACCGCCTCCACCACCGGGTCGAGGATGCGGTGCAGCTCGTAGTCGCCGCGCTCGAGCCGCGCGTCGCGCGTCCAGTCGAGCAGACTGTTGATGATGGTCTCGATCTCCCCGATGCCGGCCAGGATCGACCGGGTCATCTCCTGGGAGAGCGGGCTGCCGTCCACCTCCGGTGAGGAGAGGAGGTTGGTGGCCATCTTGATGCCGCCGAGCGGATTGCGGATCTCGTGCGCCACCCCGGCGGCCATCTCGCCGAGCGAGGCGAGCTTCTCGCGGTGGATGAGCCGTCGCTGGGTCTCCACCTGCTCGGTCAGGTCGCGCAGCACGCCCACCGTCCCCATCCGGTGCCCGCGGTCGTCGAACAGCGACGTCATCGCCACGTGGGCCGGGAAGGCGCGGCCCTGCGCGGTGCGGCCCATCACCTGCCCGCCCCAGCCACGGCCCGCCTCCGGCGCACCCACGATCGCTACCGCGCCCCCGCGGTCCTCGCCGGCCAGCAGGTCCGGATAGCGCAGCCGGCTCACCTCCCACGCCTCGTAGCCGAGGAGGCGCCGCCCGGCCGGGTTCATGGTCACGAGTCGCCCGGTGGTGTCGGCGGTGAAGATGCAGTCCTCCACGCTCTCCACCACCGAGGCGAGGAGGCGCTCCCCGCGCTTGACCTCCTCCTCGGTGACCCGCAGCGACTCCTGCATCCGCTGGAACGAGGTGACGAGCTGCTGGGCCTCCTCCTTGGAGATCGTGAAGTGGTCCTCCACGATCATGCGCGCGGCGGCCGACCCGAGCGAGGCGGCGAGCAGCCGCTCGAACCGGATGCGCATCTCCAGCAGCTCCGGCACCGACAGGTCGGCGGGCGCCTTGCTCCCGAACAGCTCCCGGACGATGGCCTCCGCGTCCTCGTCGCCCACGTAGTGGTGCACGAGCCGCTCGATCTCGGGGGCGGACAGGATGGCGGGCGAGCCCGGCGCGGGCTTGTCGTCGCCGGCCACCCCCACGAAGGCGGCGGCCTGGGCGCGGTCGTCCGCGTCCTGCTCGGTGAAGAGCGACACCATCACGAACAGCCCCACGTTGAAGAAGAGCGACCAGAAGACCCCGTGGCTGATGGTGTCGAGGCCGTCGAGGCCCAGGAACGCGGTGGGGCGCAGCACGCCCCAGCCGAACGGACCGTCGGCCAGGAAGGACGGGGCGAAGACCCCCTCCTGGGCGAGCGCGGGGATGATCAGGGTGTAGAACCACACGAAGAAGCCGGCCGAGATGCCCGCGAAGGCGCCGCGCCGATTGCCGCGCCGCCAGTAGAGGCCGAGCAGGATGGCGGGGCCGCACTGGGCCACCGCGATGAACGACAGGAGGCCCATCTCGACGAGCAGGAGCTGGCCGCGCTCCATGCGCGCCCACAGGAAGCCGAGGCCCACCACCGCGAGCATGGCCAGGCGCGTGTAGAACAGGGTGGTCCAGTAGATGTCCTCCCGGCGCCGCTGACGGAGCAGCAAGGGGAGGATCACGTCGTTGGTGATCATCTTCGAAAGCGCGAGCGAGTCCACCACGATCATCGCGGTGGCGGCCGAGAAGCCGCCCAGGAACACCAGCACCGAGATCAGCTGGCTGTCGAAGAAGAGCGGCAGGCGCAGGATGAAGCCGTCGGCCTGGGCGCGCGCGTCCGGGAAGACCAGGAGGCCGGCGAAGGCGATCGGCAGCACGAACACGTTGATCAGGAGCAGGTAGAGCGGGAACGACCAGGAGACCGCGTTCACGTCGCGCTCGCGCGGGCTCTGCACCACCAGCACGTGGAACTGACGAGGGAGGAACATCACCGCGAGCATCGAGATCAGGAGCATCGCGGTCCAGCGCGGATAGGACGCGGTGGTCGCCTGGTCGAGGGTGAGGAGCTTGGACCACTCGGGGTGACTGGCCACCCGGCCGAAGAGGTCCGCGAAGCCGCCGAAGAGCCACCACGTCACGTAGGCCCCCACCAGCAGGAACGCGACCAGCTTCACCACCGACTCTACCGCCACCGCGGTCATGAGGCCGGTCTGGCGCTTGGTGAAGTCGAGGTTGCGCGCCCCGAACAGGATGCCGAACAGGGCGAGGGTCACCGCCACCACCAGGGTCGGGTCGAAGACCTCCAGCACCGAGTCTTCCCGCAGGATCATCTTGAACGACGCGGACACCGCCTTCAGCTGGAGCGCGATGTACGGGATCATCCCGCACACCACGAGGGTGGCCACCAGGCTGCCCAGCGCGGCCGACTTGCCGTAGCGGCTCGAGATGAAGTCGGAGATCGAGGTGATCCGCTGCTCCTTGGAGACCCGGACCAGCTTCCGCAGGAGGAGCGGCCACAGGAGCGCCACACAGGCCGGGCCCAGGTAGATGGTGAGGAACTCGAGCCCGCGGTTGGCCGCGAGCCCGACGCTCCCATAGAACGTCCACGCGGTGCAGTACACCGACGCGGCGAGCACATAGGTGATGGTCCGCAGCCGGCCGCGCCCGAGCCGCGGGGCCAGCGCCTCCGCCACCGAGGCCACCAGGAACAGGAAGGCGAGATAACCGAGGACGATGCTGAGCAGCGCGGTCGGCGACAGTCCGCTCACGTCTCGTCCTCGGGGGGCCGGAGCCGCCGCGCCAGGGCGATGAGCACCACCACCATGGCGGTCCACACCGCGAACAGGTAGAGCACCAGCGCCGGCACTCCGGCCACGAGCAGCGGCCGGTTGGCGATGGCGAGCAGGGGCCAGACCAGGCAGGTCGCGAACAGGAGGAAACAGGCAACCACCAGCTCGGCGGCCTTCATTGGCAGGGCGGATTATAGCGCCCGGGCGCCCGCCGCGGCGACCCCCGGGCGGGCCCGCTCCCGCGCCCGCGGGGGGCCGGCTAGCGGGGTGGGCCGGCGAGCCGGCGCGTAACCAGGTCCTGGAAGCCCGCCTCGAGCTCGGCCGCGACCGCCTCCGCGACCAGCCGCGCTGCGCCCGGCCGCTCGGCTTCGGGACCGGAGGCCCAGCCGTCGAGGTAGGCGTCGCTGTCGGAGGCGCCTTCCCGCATCGCCACCGCGTCGATCAGGTCCTGGAAGCGCTGGGAGAGCGGCACGCGCACCGTCTCCCCGCCCTCTTCCGCTTCCACCAGCGAGGGCAAGTCACGCCACTGGACGATCCGCACGCGCGCCATGGCCCCACATTGTAGCGGAAGCGGCCGCGCTCGCTTGACAAGCCGGAGGCCCCCCCGTAGCCTCCGTGACTGAGGAGACCATTCATGATCGACGTGAAGACGGCGGACCGTGAGCTGCAGACGTACTTGAGGCCGCAGACCTTCCCGGTCGCCATCCGCATGCTCCGGGCCGACGAGCCGATTCCCGAGCGCGCCCGCCGACCCGCGCGCGATTTCAAGAAGCTCTCCATGAGCTGCCAGGTCATCGACATGTCCCGCCGCTACGGCTGGACCATCGCCCTCACCCGCGAGGACCACATCTGCTCGCTCGGCATCACCGCGATCGGCTTCGACAAGCCGCTGCCCATCTACAACGTGGGCACGCTGTGCGAGGGCATGTACACCGAAACCAAGGAGGCGGGCCAGCGCTCGGAGGCCGCCATCGACAAGTTCGCGCCCGGCGAGTACCACTGCGTGCTCGTCGCGCCCCTCGACCGGGCCACCTTCGAGCCGCACGTGGTCTGCGTGTACGCCAACCCGGCCCAGGTGATGCGTCTGACCCAGGCCGCGCTCTGGAAGCGGGGCGGGCGGCTCACCTCCTCGTTCGAGGGCCGCGCGGTGTGCGCCGACATCATCGTGACCACCATGAAGACCGGCGAGCCGCAGGTGATCCTCCCCTGCTCGGGCGACCGCATCTTCGGTCAGACCCAGGACCATGAAATGGCGTTTTCCATTCCGTGGAACCGGATGGAGGAGATGGTGGAGGGCCTGCGCGGCACTCACAACGGGGGCATCCGCTATCCGATCACCCAGTTCATGGAGTACGAGGCGAAGCTGCCCCCGCGTTACATGGAGGTGAACAAGCTCTGGGACGCGGAGAAGGGCAAGATCGCCCTGACCAACCGGGATCGGGTGGTGGCGGCCTACAAGCGCTCGTTCTCGGACCGGGTGCCGGTCTACCCGATCGTGGCCTCGTTCGCGGGCACCCTCGACGGGCTCAGCATCGAGGAGTACTGCACGAACCCGACGCGGGCCATCACCGCGATGATGAACTACTACGAGCGCTACCAGCCCGACGTGGTCCTCGCCTACAACGACCTCGCCAAGGAGGCGGAGGCCTTCGGCTGCGGGGTGAAGTACTCGGACTACGTGGTGCCCTCCATCGAGACCCACCTGCTCGAGGACAAGGCGGACCTGGCGAAGCTCTCGATGCCCGATCCGTACAAGACCGCGCGCCTGCCCGGCTTCCTCGAGCAGTGCGAGGCCCTCGTGAAGGCGGCCCCGCCCGCGGCGACCGGCGCGGTGGCGGTGGGGCCGTGGACGATCGCGATGCTGCTGCGCAACCCGGAGATGATGCTGCTCGACACCTTCGAGGATCCCCAGTTCATCCACGACCTGATGCGGATCACCACCGACTTCTGCAAGCAGTGGGGCGACGCGATCGCCAAGACCAAGATCGGGCTCTCGTTCTCCGAGCCCACCGCGTCGATCAGCCTGGTCTCTCCCGACAACTACCGGGAGTTCATCGCGCCCTACCACAAGGAGCTGGTGGACCACTTCAAGGCCAAGAAGGTCGGCGTCACCGCCCACATCTGCGGCGTGACCTACCCGATCTTCGAGGATCTGATCGGCTGCGGCTTCACCACCATCTCGTTCGACCTCGACCAGCAGTCGGACCCGACCCTGCACGTGGACCAGCTCGAGCGCTTCGTGCAGGTGGCCAAGGGCCGCGCGGTGGCCATCGGCAACGTCGACGCGACGATGTTCGAGAAGGCGACCCGGCCGCAGATCGAGGGCGAGGTGGGCCGCTGCATCGACACCGCGGCGCGGCAGTCGGGCTTCATCCTGTCGACGTCGTGCGAGATCCCGCCGCGCTCCAATCCCGAGATCGTGAAGTGGTTCATGGACGCGGCCCACGACCTGGGCCGCTACGAGCGCATCCTGTAGCCGCGCGCCCGGCACGGAAAAAGAGAAAGGGCGCGGTGACGTTCACCGCGCCCTTTTCGCTCTCCGGCCGCGAGTCGGCTGCGCTACCAGCGGAACGGCTTCTTCGAGGGCGGCACCCCGTAGGCGCCGCGATCCCCGCCACCCCCGCGAGGGCCACCCGGCCCGCGCCCGCCCCCACGAGGCCCACCCGGCCCGCGCCCGCCGCCCGAGCCCGGCGTACGCGGGTTCGAGACGTTGACGGTGATCTTGCGGCCGTCCAGATCCTTGCCGTTCAGCTCGGAGATCGCGCGCTGCGCTTCCTCCGCGGTGGCCATCTCGACGAATCCGAATCCCCGGGACTGGCCCGAGAACTTGTCCGTGATCACGGAAGCCGACTCCACGGTGCCGCACTGCGCGAAGTATTCTCTCAGCGTCTCGCTGGTCGTGGAATAGGACAAACCCCCCACGTACAGTTTCGAAGCCATCGTGGTTTCTCCTTCGGTCACTCTTCCGCTTCGTACGCGCCCCAATACTCGGAAGAGCCAATATCGGAGGCGAGGGCACCGCCGGCGGCGACGGCGCGTCGGCCCGAGTGTACACCAGGACCTGCGCCTCCGCCACGGCGCGCCCTCAGTACGTCAGCATCAGACCGTTGTCCTGGAGGGTTGGTCCCATCTCCGGCTCGACGGCGGGGCGCGCCGTCGGCGTGGTATTCGAGAAGGCGCGCTGTAGCTGGACTCCCGGGCCGATGCGATGAACGGACTCACCGGTGAAGGCGAGCAATCCGATCAGGCAGGCCACGATCGCCACCGTCAGCACGCTGAAGACCCAGCGCTTGCCCATCATCGCGATCCTATCGGCACAGCGCCTCGACCTGCGCCCGCGCGTCCTCGCGCGCCGGCGCGGCCTTGGCCGGCCGCTCGATCTTCGCGAGCAGATCTCTCAGCGCGAAGGGACGACTCACCACGTGAAAGCCCTTCAGCTCCAGCTCCACCCGATCCTCCACGCGCGCGCCCGCGTCCACCGCGAGCACCACCGGCACGCCCGGGGCCGCCGCGTCGAAGAGACGCACCTGGTCCGGTCCGGCCATCCGGAGCATCGCCGCGTCCGCCAGCACCAGCGACACCGGCGCGTCCAGCATGTATCGCACGCCCTCGCACAGCGACTCCGCCATGCGCACGGCCACCCCGTGCTCCAGACACTCCATGGCCAGGT